>CAIPNE010000914.1 GCA_903866355.1 uncultured Gammaproteobacteria bacterium | reverse complement strand
CGCTGCTGGCGCCTGCCGCGCACCTGCGCCTGCCGCAGCAGCAGAGCTGCGGCCAGCAGCAAGATCAGCGGCAATGCCAAAGTTTGGATGCGCCGAATTTTAGCCGCCAAACTCGCGCGAACACCCGCCCCATCCACCCAGTAGAACGCCCGCGCGTTTAAGGTGGGCACCGCCCCGATCAGAAGGAAGTCACCTTCGACCGGCGTCGCGGTGACTTGGGTGCCGGAATACTGCCGCAATAAGGGCAAAAAGCGGCTGGGTAGCCGTTCGCCTAAGTCAGGCTGCTGTCCCGCCTTGTTCCATAACACACCGTCGTGGCTAGTCACGTACAACGGCTGCGGCACCTCCGGATGGGGGTTCTCCCTATCCATGAGGCCGGCGAAAAGTTTCGTTAGCTCTAAGTCATGGCCCACCGCTCCAGCCCATACACCACCTCGAAAAAACGGCGCCACAATACTCACTAACCACTGACCAGCAACGGGATCGTAAATCGGCGAGGTCCAACGCACTTCGCCTTTTAAATTGTATTTAGGTGCCGTCAGCTGCATCCACGGGGTATGGCGATAGTCGGTCGCGGCGTTGGTGTCATAGATAAACGTCGGCCAAGACGGTGCAAAAATGATCTCCCCGCTAGACAACGGCAGCACCCAGCTATTGATGAAATAGTCGTTGAGTGCGCCTAGCCCAAAATTTTCGGTGAGGACCGCAGCCCGGCTAAAAAAGCGTTGAGTATCGGCACTCACGACATCGTGGCTGGGTAGCCAGATACCGGCTTCAGTAGCCGGATCAAAGAGGTCGTGCCGACTTCGCCACAGCCCATCGCGGTCGCGCATCACGCGCATCGTGAAGTCGCAGAACTCGTTGGTAGGGATGGTGCCATCGTCAGAAATCAAACGGCCAAACCGGGCCGCGGTGACCTCAGCATTCAAGAGGACAGCGCTAAAACGATTTAAAGAGGCGCGGAAAGTTAAGCGTTGCTCCTCTACGGTGCGCAGAATGAGGTAGCGCAAAATTTCCCGTTCTACCAACACCGCGCAGGTGAACACCAAGGCCAACCCCAAAACCACCGCCACCAAATCTTTGGCGTTAAAGAACCTTAGCTTCATCTCGACGCTGAGACTGTTTCCTTGGACTGCCGTAGAAGTGTTTTATGGCGGCCTAATAGGCCCTCGCACACTGGCTTTTCGCCATCATGCGTCACACTTAACTGTACGTCGGCGGCGCTGTGCATCAACTGACGCACATCAGGTTTAAGTCTGGGCGGAGACTACCTCGCGCAGCAGCGGTGCCAAAAATCGTCCGGTGTGCGAGTCGGGATGGGCCGCGATAGCTTCCGGTGGTCCGACGGCCACGATCATGCCGCCGCCCGAGCCACCTTCGGGGCCTAGGTCGATGACCCAATCGGCGGTCTTGATCACATCTAGGTTGTGCTCAATCACAACAATGGTATTGCCATGATCGCGCAGCCGATGCAGCACTTTGAGCAGCTGTTCAATGTCGAAAAAATGGAGCCCCGTGGTGGGCTCATCCAAGATATAGAGGGTTTTGCCGGTATCACGTTTGGAGAGCTCTCGGGCCAGTTTGACCCGCTGCGCTTCACCACCGGATAGCGTTGTGGCGTTTTGCCCAAGACGGATATAAGACAGCCCGACTTCCATCAACATGCGCAGCTTGGGCGAGATGGTGGGCACGGCGGCAAAGAACTCGTTGGCCTCCTCCACTGTCATGTCGAGCACCTCGCTGATGCTGCGGCCTTTGTAGAGAATTTCCAGCGTTTCGCGGTTATAGCGCTTGCTCTTGCACACATCGCAAGCCACGTAGATGTCCGGCAAAAAGTGCATTTCTACTTTAATGACGCCGTCGCCCTCACAGGCTTCGCAACGTCCACCCTTCACGTTAAAACTAAACCGCCCCGGCTGATAACCCCGAATACGGGATTCTTGAACCCCCGCAAACAACTCGCGAATGGGGGTAAACAGCTGCGTGTAGGTCGCAGGATTAGAGCGTGGTGTGCGGCCAATGGGGCTTTGGTCGATGTCGACCACTTTGTCGAATTGGTCCATGCCTTGCGCACGTTCGAAAGGCGCGGGTTCTAGGCTGGCCCCGTTGAGATCCCGAGCCGCCAGATGGTAGAGCGTGTCGTTTACCAAGGTGGACTTACCCGAACCCGACACGCCGGTCACGCAGACCATTAATCCCACCGGAAACTCCGCGTCCACACCCCGCAGATTATTGCCGCTGGCGCCAAATATTTTGAGCACCCGGGTCGGATCAAAGGGTCGCCGCGTGGCGGGCAACTGGATCACCCGCCGGCGTGACAGGTATTGGCCGGTGAGGGAATCCGTGGCCGCGGCGATTTCCGCGGGCGTCCCCTGCGCCACCACTCGGCCCCCGTGGACCCCCGCCCCGGGCCCCATATCCACCACATGATCGGCGGCGCGAATGGCGTCTTCATCATGCTCGACCACGATCACGGTATTACCCAAATCGCGCAGATGCACCAGCGTGCTGAGCAAGCGTTCATTGTCGCGCTGGTGCAGGCCGATGGAGGGTTCGTCGAGCACATACATCACACCCACCAAACCCGCGCCGATTTGGCTCGCCAAGCGGATGCGCTGTGCCTCACCCCCCGACAGCGTGTCGGCGCTGCGATCCAAGGCCAGGTAATCCAGCCCCACATTGACCAAAAACTGCAGCCGCAGCTTAACCTCTTTGACAATTTTGGAGGCGATCTCCCCCCGCTGACCCGTCAGCGCGAGTTCGCTAAAGAACAACTGGGCAGCACCGATGGGCAGCCGGGTGATTTCTGGCAGCGCGCGGCCGGCGACAAAGACATGCCGTGCCGCCCGGTTTAGGCGGGTGCCTTGGCACTCAGGACAGGCTTTCGAGGCCATAAACTTGGCGAGTTCTTCCCGCACGACTGCGGATTCGGATTCCCGGTAGCGGCGTTCCATGTTGGGCAACACGCCTTCAAAAGGATGCTGCCGGGTATAGCTGCGGCCCGCCGAGGTCAGGTAGGTGAACGGCAGTTCAAGCGTGCCGCTGCCGTGCAAAATGACCTGCCGTACCGCCGCTGGCAGGTCTTGGTAGGGGGTGTCCAAATCAAACTGGTAATGATCGGCCAGCGCGCTAATCAGCTGAAAATAATAAGCGTTGCGCCGATCCCAACCATGAATAGCGCCAGCCGGCAAAGACAATGAGGGCCGGCTTAGCACCCGCTCTGGATCAAAGAATTGGGTCACGCCCAAGCCGTCGCATTGCGTGCAAGCACCGCTAGGGTTGTTGAATGAAAACAGCCGCGGCTCTAGTTCGTTGATGCTATAGCCGCAGCGTGGGCAGGCGAAACGCGACGAAAAAAGCAGCTCTGGGCGTTGTGTCTCGTCGATAAACCCTACCCGCGCCACACCTTCGCCCAGTTTCAGCGCCGTTTCGAAGGACTCGGCTAAGCGTGTTTGCAGGTCGCCACCAATTTTGACGCGGTCGACCACGACGTCGATATCGTGTTTTTTATTGAGCTCGAGCGTGGG
>CAIPNE010000913.1 GCA_903866355.1 uncultured Gammaproteobacteria bacterium | reverse complement strand
TTCATTCAAAGCGTGATTGCCACGCATAACGGCAAGACCGTGCTGGATGTGCAATGGAGCCAGGCTGTCTCGCGCAATCCCTTCCTTGGCTTTCGGGTCAAAGGTGCCAAAGCGGGCGACAAGATCACCATTAATTGGACGGATACTGCGGGTGACAAGAGCAGCATTGACAGCACGGTCGCTGCGTAACGTGAAACGCCTCCACCGAACACTGCGTCTCGTCGGATCTAGCCTGTGGCTCGCGTTGGGGATGATAGTGTGCAGTCCCACTGTAGCCGCAGGAAACGAAACTGCACTACGCGTCCGCGGCCCAGCCCCTCTTGAGCTGGTGCGCTCAGCAGCGCCAGCCTCATGGCAGCGGCAAAAAGTCGACTCGCAGGGATCCAGCTGGCCGCAGACCGACTGGGCCGGCTATAACACCCTCACCACTCTAGCTACTCCGCCTGGCAACGGCGCCATCCATCTCGTTACTCCAATCGAAGGCGATGCGGCAAAAGGCAGGCAATTGGCGTTTGACCGCACGCGCGGTGGCAGTTGTGTGGCCTGCCATGTCATGGGCAAAGACACGCCACCGCAACCGGGTAATGTCGGCCCCGACCTCTCGCTGGTTGGCGCTACGCGCAGCGATGAGTGGCTATTCAATTACGTCTACGATCCGCGCACCTTCAACCCCGGCTCGATCATGCCGCCATGGGGTGCGCACCGCCTGTTCAATATTGTTGAGATCCGCGATATCGTCGCCTTTCTGAAGACTCTGAAGGTCTTGCATACCTTTGGCGATGCGCAGGAAAATCCGGATTTGCGAACACCACCGAAAGAAACACGCGATAACCTCGACCCAACCGAAAATCCTGCGATGTTTGCACTGGACCGTGGCAAGGAATTGTTTGTGCGTGCCAGCGCCCAAGGTAAATCCTGCGCATCCTGCCACGCCGCACCGGAATCAACAATGAAGAGCTGGGCGGCACAAATGCCGCGCTACGAAGTACGACTGAACAAGGTGCTAGGCGTAGAAGAATTTATTACCCGTCATGCGCGTGCCACCACTGGTGCCGAATTACCCATGCAGGAAGCCGACAACGTCGCACTTTCCGTCTACCTTCATCACCTCTCCAACGGCGCAGTCATCCGCCCTGATTTATCAAGCCCTGGCGCACGCAAGGCGGCGGCATCCGGGCGCGCCCTGATGCAACGCAAACTCGGCCAGCTCAATATGGCCTGTGTCGACTGCCACACACGTGAGAAGCATGCGTTCAAATGGGCAAGGGGCCAGTATCTGGTTGAGTCCCGCGGCACGATTGCGCATTTTCCGACATGGCGCACCAGTCGCGGCGATATCTGGGATATTCGCAAACGGTTTCAGTGGTGCAATGTATCGGTTCGCGCCAACGACCTCCCCCCGGATGCTCGGGAGTATGGCGATATTGAAATGGCGCTGGCTGAAATTAACAAAGGTGAGAAGATCAGTTCTCCTGGCATACGCCACTAAGCTTTACTCTGGCAGCGTATGCCACCCGATAGCGATCACTGCGATGCAAAGATGTGACAAGCGACATCAAGGATGCGCCACTCGATCAATAAACCTGACGCATCAAAGATCACAAAAAGAAAACCCCTCGATCGAGGGGTTTTCTTTTACTTCAATGCTGCTGAAGAACAAATGCTTAGTGACGGCACTCCGCCGGCACGTATTTGTAGGTCGCCGTGTTAGCCGTAGTACAGGCCCAAGCAACACGACCACCACCCAGCGACGGCGTGAGGATAATCGTCACCGCGGTGCCCACTTGGGCTGCGCTACCCGTGATCGTAATGATACCGGCAGCAGTCACG
>CAIPNE010000912.1 GCA_903866355.1 uncultured Gammaproteobacteria bacterium | reverse complement strand
CCGGCGGGGTTAGCTGCTGCCCAGGAGCGCGCGCAATTTCGCCAGCTCTTCTCTCGCCTCATGGACTATTTTTAGGTGCCCGTCTTCGGTGAAGTCTTCCGGCGGCAGGGCTTGTAGCACCGCAGCACCGTCCGGCGGGATGGGCTGAGCCCATGGCAACCGTTTACGCGGTTCGTGCCAATGGGCTAGGAGCAGAATTTCAGCCATCCCCATTTTGGCCGCGGCGGGCCTCGACCATTGTTCGGCCGCGCCGGCTAGCCCCACTAAGTTTTCGGGTAAGCGCCATGCGCGCAGCACTAGCCCTGTCACTTCGGGGCGCAGGTCTTGAAGCACCGCTTTCAGCGTCGCGTCGGCGCTGAAAATTTGCGGAAAGGCGTCCAATTGCGACACCAAAACGAGGACGCCAATATCGTGCAGCAAGCCGGTGAGCAAGGCTTGCTCGGGTGTGCCTATGCCTAAACGTTTGGAAAGCACAAAGGACAGCGCCGCAATGTTGGCGCTATGAGTCCACGCTGCGCGCATCAAGGTGGTGCAGCGCGGGTCTGTGGTTCTGAACAGATTGCGAATCATCTGCGCCAAGATGAAATCCCGTGTGGTTTCTACGCCCATGCGGGTCACGGCTGCGGTGACATCCGTGACCGGCATGCCACCGGCATAGCCAGCGCTATTGGCTGCCCGCAGACAGTAGCTCGCTAATGCTGGGTCCGCGAGAATAATGCGCGCCACCGCGTCTGCGCCTTTTGTGGGATCTGCGGCGGCTGCGCGGATGCGCAGGGCGACGTCTGGCAGGGTGGGTAGCGCCAAGCGCTCATCCCGCAACGCCTGATAAATTGAAAACAGTAGCTCGTTGTCCACCGTATCCTCGCCGGCGGCAGCTTCAGTCACCTGAATGCCTTCGCGTGGGAGGATCTTGCGCTGGGAGGCCAGCAGGGATGCGGGTATTTTGACGTAGCGCAGCGTGCTGATTGCCGTTGCCCGCACCCGGCCCTTCGGGTGTGTGGACAGTGGGTGGAGCGCCTCGATAGTCCCCGCGCTGATGTCGAAGGAGTCACCCTGCGAATCGCTGATGCGCACCGTTCCGGCAAGCAAATAAAACAACCAGTTGTCGTCTGGCCCGCAGCGAAACAATTCGGCACCGACCGGCGTGAATTCCACGTCGATGTGTTGGATCAGCCCCTCGAATTCAGCATCGCTGAGATGCCGCAGAGGCAGTAACCCCCGCAGGCGGAGGAGATCGGCATCGGTTTCGGTGGGCATGGGTAGGGGGCTTAGGGTTGGCGATTCACGCGCTCAACCCAAGCGGTGGTCGGCCACGTAGGGGTTAGTGCGGCGCTCGTGCCCAAAGGTCGAGGTAGGCCCATGACCCGGCACAAAAGTAACCTCATCGCCCCACGGCCACAGGCGTTGGGTGATGGACTGCAGAAGGGTTGCATGGTCGCCGCGCGGGAGATCCGTGCGCCCCACGGATCCTTGAAACAACACATCGCCCACAAAAGCGATCCGTTGGGTTGGCTCGAAGAACACCACGTGGCCGGGCGTGTGGCCGGGACAATGGGCTACGTTCAGCACCAAATTACCCACCGTGACGGTATCGTCTTGGGTTAGCCAACGATTGGGCGTGAAAATCTCGGCGGGTGGAAACCCATAAGCTCTACCCTGCTCTGGGAGCTGGTCGATCCAGAATTGATCGTCGTGATGCGGCCCTTCGATAGGCACGCCGAGTTCGCGGGCCAAACTGGCGGTGGCACCCGCGTGATCAATATGGGCATGAGTGATCAGTAATTTTTCCACGGTGACGCCAGCTTGGCGGGCCGCCGCCAGCACCTTTGATGTGTCCCCACCAGGATCCACGACAGCCCCCCGCAGGGTGGTTGTACACCACAACAGCGAGCAATTCTGCTGAAACATCGTGACCGGGGTAATAACGACTTGCACTTGTCGGCTTGCTCTGTATCGCGGTGCTGGAAGGTCCGAGTGTATCGGAAAATGCGGGCACGGACGCCACGTGGCTGGCGTTTCTGCCCCGACCTGCGGTGCTACACTCGACAGCTGATTCTCCACCATGAGGTGCGTGGCACTTAAGTGCCTCAGCACGCTGACCGATGGTAGCCAATGAGTAAGGACGACAAGACTTTTATTGTGCGAGCCGAGAAGGCGTTTGAGTTTCGCCATGTGATCTCGCATCCATGGAACCCGGGCACCGTGGTACATGGCACGAACCTCGACCAGCTTACGGGGCTCACGCGCAGCCGAATCCGCGTGGTTCGGCTGGGGCCAGGCAAGGTGGCTTCGCTGTATCACTCGCAGCACTGCGAAGAAGAATGGATTTATGTGCTGCAGGGCCACGGCAGCGTGGAGATTGAAGAAACCGAATATCAGTTAGGGCCGGGTGATTTCGTCGGTTTCGCCGCCCCGACTGCACCTCATCAGTTGCGCAATCCCTCTAAAAAAAGTCTGCTGTGCCTGATGGGTGGCAGTCGGGCGGACGTGGATATGGCGGAATTTCCACGTGACGGTAAGCGCATGCTTCGGCGCGGCGAAAACATGGAGGTGTACGACACCGCCGATGCCGAAGAAACCGGGCCGACCAATATGGATGAGCAGTTGCTCAGGAATTTGCGTAAGGCGCCGCCCCAGAAATAACGTTAGATACTCAAAAGGTTCCAGATATGAGCATTGAAGTCGGCACAGCCGCCCCCGCTTTCAAACTGACCGACGCCCACGGCAAGCTGATCTCGCTCGCCGATTTCAAAGGCAAGAATGTCATCGTTTATTTTTATCCCAAAGACGACACCCCGGGTTGCACCAAGCAAGCCTGTGGCTTTCGCGATAATTGGTCGGCGCTAGAACAAAAAAATGTGGTGGTCGTCGGTATCTCCGCCGATGACGCTGCCTCGCACACAAAGTTTGCCGAGAAGTATCAACTGCCGTTCATTTTGCTGTCGGATCCCGAGCGCAAAGTCATGGCGGCCTATGGTGCCTATGGCGAAAAAATGATGTACGGCAAGAAAGTAACGGGGGTTATTCGCTCGACGGTGTGGGTAGATCCCGCCGGCCTAGTGAAAAAACACTGGGCACGCGTTGCCAATGCCGAATTACACCCGGCCGCCGTGCTGGCCGCGCTGGCCGCGCCCTAGGTAGGGCCGTCCACCGAGGGACTACTTTATCCCGCGATGTCGCTCAGCACGCGGGTCTCGCCGAACGCCTCAGCGTAGCTAAGCACTCGGTTGCGGCCTGCCTGTTTGGCTTTATAGAGCGCTTGGTCGGCGCGGTGGATGAGGTCGCTGGTCAGTGACTGTGACTCAATGGGCACCCAGCCCACGCTCACCGTGACGCGCCCCACGGTGGGAAACGCGTAGCTGCTGACCTTCTCGCGAAAGCGCTCTAGTGCAAGCGCCGCCCCGGCGGGATCGGTGTTATTGAGGATAATCACAAATTCTTCGCCGCCGTAACGAAACAGCAGATCCTCGGTACGAAAGCTTTCGCGCAGCAGGTCGGCAAATTGTTGCAAGATTTCATCCCCGTACACGTGCCCGTAGGAGTCGTTGACCCGCTTGAAGTGGTCGATGTCGGCAATTGCCAGCCACGGGCCGTGGTCAATGCGAGTGCGTCGGGGATCGCGACGATGACGCGCCATTAAATCTTCGAATCGGTAGTCAAAGGACTGCCGGTTGAGTAAATCGGTGAGCGGGTCCCGCTCGAAGCGATCCATGAGCGTCAGT
>CAIPNE010000911.1 GCA_903866355.1 uncultured Gammaproteobacteria bacterium | reverse complement strand
GCCAGCAGTGCGGGACTAACATTGGGCAGTTGATCATCCGCCAGCGCGGAGACCTGTTCTTTCGATGGCTGCATCGGAGTGTCCTGTCAGGTTTCCAGTAACGGCTTCAATTGCACGTCGATAGCCTCTCGGGCCCTAAAAATTCGCGAACGAACGGTGCCGATAGGGGAATCCATCGCTACCGCAATTTCCTCGTAACTGAGTCCATCGATCTCCCGCAACACGATGGCAAGACGTAAATCTTCGGGCATTGCCGCAATGGCTGCGAGCACGGTGCTTTTAATTTCTTCTGCCAAGAGGGCACGCTCCGGGGTGTCGGTGTCCCATTGGAGTTCTTCAACGTCGATTGGTTCACCGTCGGCGCCTCTGACCGTCGCTTCTTTTGGCCGCCGGCCGCGAGTGACCAGATAATTCTTCGCCGTGTTGATAGCGATACGGTAAAGCCAAGTATAAAACGCGCTGTCGCCACGAAAATTGGCCAGCGCGCGATACGCTTTAACGAAAGTGTCCTGGGTCACGTCGAGCGCGTCGTCGGGGTTACGGACATACCCAGACACGAGTTTCACAATGCGATGCTGGTAGCGGCGCACGAGGAGATCAAAGGCTGATTTCTCGCCCCCCGCGACGCGCGCAACGAGCGCCTCGTCTGTCGGCCCCTCGCCTATCAACACCAGTGCCCTGTTATGATACAAAGCCACCCCGGACGCGTAGTCAATGCACAGATCTGCTTCGTTTTAATGAGTGTGCCCAAGGGATCTGCGTGGATGCCGAAACGTGAGTATAAACAAGTGTCCAAGCCATGCCACAACAACAAGACTACGACGTTCTCGTAATCGGTAGCGGTGCTGCCGGTTTGGGTGTGGCCCTCGATCTGGCGGCCACCCAGCGCGTGTGCGTGCTCGCGAAAGCCGAGCTTCAGGAGACCAACACCCGGTGGGCGCAAGGTGGCATCTCGGCGGTCATCGACCCCGACGATACCATCCAAGAACACATCGACGACACCCTGCGCGCGGGCGCGGGGCTCTGTCAGCGAGCTGCGGTGGAGCACATCGTGCGTCATGGCCGAGACCGCATCGAGTGGTTGCGTGACCAAGGTGTGCCCTTCACAACCGAAACCAGCACGAGCGGTGAATCGGTCATGCATCTCACCCAAGAAGGCGGGCACAGCCGTCGACGAGTGGTGCACGCAGACGATGCCACGGGCCTGGCGATCCAAACCACCCTGCTCGCGCGTGCCCGCGCCCACCCCAACATCGAACTTCTCGAGTGGCATATTGCCATTGACCTCATCACGCTCAGTAAAATTGGCGGGACGCCTGACCGCTGCGTGGGCGCTTATGTGCTGGACCGGCGTACGCAAAGCGTCAAAACCCTACGCGCGCCTTGGTGCGTACTGGCCTCGGGCGGTGCGGGGAAAGTCTATCTGTATACCAGCAACCCGGACGTTGCGACGGGCGATGGTGTGGCCATGGCGTGGCGTGCTGGCTGCACAGTGGCCAACATGGAATTTGTGCAGTTCCATCCCACTTGTCTTTATCACCCCAAGGCCAAATCGTTTTTATTGTCTGAAGCGCTGCGCGGTGAAGGCGCCCGCCTGCTGCTACCCAACGGCGAACCTTTCATGCAGCGCTTCGATCCGCGCGGTGAATTAGCCCCGCGGGACATCGTGGCACGGGCCATCGACTTTGAAATGAAGCGCCTAGGCGCTGACTGCGTCTACCTCGATATTTCGCACCAGCCAGCCGCCTTCATTGAACGGCATTTCCCCACTATTTTGC
>CAIPNE010000910.1 GCA_903866355.1 uncultured Gammaproteobacteria bacterium | reverse complement strand
CGCTATCGTCTCAAAATGCTGAGGAGCATTCTCAATGAATCTTAAGCAGGCAAAAAAATTCCTGGCAGATAACCAAGTGCGCTATGTGTTGGCGCAGTTCGTCGATATTCACGGGGTCGCTAAAACAAAATCGGTTCCGGTGTCTCACTTCGAAGACATTTTAGGCGCTGGTGCAGGCTTTGCCGGTTTTGCCGTGTGGGGCTTGGGCATGGAGCCGCACAGCCCGGATTTTCTGGCCGTGGGCGATCTCGACACCCTCTCTTTGGTGCCTTGGCAGCCGGGTTATGCGCGCATCGTGTGCGACGGACGAGTGCTCGGGAAACCCTATCCGTTTGATACCCGTTTTGTGCTCAAGCAGCAGGTGGCGGCGGCGAGCGCCAAAGGTTGGACGCTGAACGTCGGCATTGAGCCAGAGTTCATGTTGCTAGAGCGCCGCACGGACGGTTCTTTGGTGCCGGCCGACGCGGGCGACACACTGGATAAGCCCTGCTACGACTACAAAGGTCTGTCGCGCAGCCGCGAAATGCTGGAACGGTTGGTTGAATCGCTACAGACGGTGGGGTTCGACGTTTATCAAATCGACCACGAAGACGCGAATGGTCAGTTTGAGATCAACTACACCTACAGCGATGCGCTCAACGCCGCCGATCGCTATGTGTTCTTCCGCATGGCGGCAGGTGAGATTGCCAACGAAATGGGCCTGATTTGTACTTTCATGCCCAAGCCTTTTCGCGATCGCGCGGGCAGCGGCATGCATATGCATCTGTCGTTAGCGGATGCGGCGGGGACTAATCTTTTCCACGATGCCAAAGACAAGCAGGGGCTAGGGCTGTCGAAGATTGCCTACCATTTTCTAGCGGGGCTGCTGGCCCACGCGCGTGGGCTGACGGCATTGCTCGCGCCTAGCATTAACTCTTACAAGCGACTGGTCGTGGGAGAGTCACTGTCCGGGGCAACGTGGGCACCGGCCTATATCAGCTACGGCGATAACAACCGAACCTCCATGGTGCGCATCCCCTACGGTCGGTTGGAGTGCCGGCTGCCGGACCCCAGTTGCAACCCGTATCTGGCGACGGCGGCGGTCATGGCTGCGGGGATGGATGGGATTGCGCGGAAACTCGACCCCGGCCCGGCTCAGAATCTCAATCTCTACACGCTCAGCCCTGCCGAGTTGGCCGAACGTGGGATCGCCCTATTGCCGCAAAATCTGGGTGAGGCGCTGGATGCGCTGGCTGCCGACCCGCTATTCGCGGAACGTTTGGGGGCTGGTGTTATCGGCGAATTCATCAAAGTTAAGCGCATGGAATGGATCGAATACTCCCGGCATGTGTCCAGCTGGGAAGTCGATCGGTATCTCGAGTTCTATTGATTCAAGGAGCACCGGATGTGCGGGATTGTTGGTCTTTATTTGAAAAATCGCGCGCTCGAGCCACAGCTGGGCGCGCTGTTTGAACCCATGTTGCTCGAGATGACCCAGCGTGGCCCCGACAGCACGGGCTTTGCGGTGTATCGGGATCCGGCGCCGGCGGGTCAAGTCAAACTGGTGTTACAGCATCCCGATCCAGCCTTCGACTGGGCATCCGTCGCGGCGGGGCTCAGTGAGCAATTTAATGTGGAAGTGGCCTTAAGCGTCCACCACACCCACTGCCTGCTGCGCCTGTGCGTTGTGGAGTCAGCGTTGCGGCGCTATCTCCACGAACACAATCCAGTCTATGCCGTGGTGAGCATTGGGCAGCACATCGAGATCTATAAAGAGGTCGGTTTGCCGATCGATGTGGCCTTGGCTTTTGGTCTGCGCAGCATGCAGGGCAGCCACGCCATTGGACATACCCGCATGGCCACCGAAAGCGCGGTCACGACCGCGGGATCGCATCCGTTTTCTACCGGCAGCGATCTCTGTCTGGTGCATAACGGGTCGTTGTCGAACCACAATCGTCTGCGCCGCAAGCTGGAAAAAGCGGGCGCGGTGTTTCGCACCGAGAACGACTCGGAAGTGGCGGCTAAATATTTGGATGTCCAAATGCAGCACGGCGCCACATTGTCGGAAGCACTGACGCAGGCGCTGGTGGATCTGGATGGTTTCTACACGTTTACCATCGGCACGAGCGATGGCTTTGCGGTGCTGCGTGACCCCATCGCTTGCAAGCCTGCGGTGATGGCGGAAACCGATGATTGGGTGGCGATGGCGTCCGAATACCGCGCGCTGGCACGTTTGCCGGGCGTTAAACACGCCCGCCTGTGGGAGCCAGAACCGGCGACCGTTTATGTGTGGGGCCGGGCGGCTGACGCCGCTACCCTCAATTGAGAAGCGCACGATGAGCACGGACAAAATTTTCGATCTCGCCCATTCCACTGTGCGCGAACTTAACCAAGCGCTGCACGATCTCAACGGACACCAGGCCGGGCCACGCTTTGAAGTGCGTAACGCACAAGGCGAACACGCCTTGGCGGTTGGCATTGCGGCACCGCTGATTGTCGACATCCTAGGGCACGTGGGCTACTACTGCGCGGGCATGAACCAGCACGCCACCGTGACCATTCAGGGCAATGCGGGCACCGGTCTGGCAGAAAATATCATGTCAGGCGTGGTACGCGTCAAAGGCAACGCCAGTCAGGCGGCGGCGGCTACGGGCCGCGGTGGACTGGTGGTCATCGAAGGCGATGCCTCGGCCCGCTGCGGTATTTCCATGAAAGGTGTGGATATTGTGGTGCAAGGATCGGTTGGGCATATGTCGGGGTTCATGGCCCAACGCGGACGCTTGGTCGTGTGTGGAGACGCCGGCGCGGCACTGGGCGATTCCCTCTACGAAGCTGAAATCTTTGTGCGCGGTACCGTTGCCGATTTGGGCGCGGACTGCATCGAGAAAGAAATGACGGCAGAGCACATCGTCGCCCTGGACGAACTGCTAGTGCGGGCGGGGATTACCGCTCGCGCGGCCGACTTCAAACGCTTTGGGTCAGCCCGCAAGCTCTATCACTTTAATATCGATCATGCCGACGTCTACTGACTCGGTACCGAGCGTGGCCCACGGCAGGAGTTCACCCCGATGACAACCCAAGATCCCGGACTACACGAGTCCTACCTGTTTAACCGCGATGTGATCCACGAGATCCAGCGCGCCGCCACCGAAGGCATTTACGACATTCGCGGGAGTGGTGCCAAGCGCTACCTGCCGCATTTCGATGACCTGGTGTTTTTAGGCGCGTCGATGTCGCGCTATCCGCTAGAAGGCTATCGTGAGCGCTGCGATACCAACGTGGTGCTCGGCACGCGTTACGCCAAAAAACCCATCGAGCTTAAAATTCCTATCACCGTCGCCGGCATGAGCTTTGGTGCGCTCTCCGCGCAGGCCAAGGAAGCCTTAGGCCGCGGGGCGAGCGCAGTGGGTACCAGCACCACCACCGGTGACGGCGGCATGACCTCCGAGGAACGCCTGTCGTCCAAGCTGCTGGTCTATCAAGTTTTGCCCTCGCGCTATGGTATGAATCCCGACGATTTGCGCAAAGCCGACGCCATCGAAATTGTGCTGGGACAGGGGGCTAAACCGGGTGGCGGCGGCATGTTGCTGGGGCAGAAAATTAACGCTCGCGTGGCCGGCATGCGTGACCTGCCCCCCAATATCGACCAGCGCAGCGCTTGCCGGCACCCAGACTGGACCGGCCCGGACGATCTGGAAATTAAAATTCGCGAACTGCGTGAAATCACCGATTGGGAAAAGCCCATCTACATCAAGATTGGGGCTAGCCGAACTTATTACGACACGATGCTGGCGGTAAAAGCCGGCGCCGACGTGGTGGTTGTGGATGGCATGCAAGGCGGCACCGCCGCTACCCAGAATGTGTTCATTGAGCACGTGGGCATCCCCACGCTGGCGGCGGTGCGCCAAGCAGTGGAGGCGCTGACCGAAATGGATATGCACCGTAAAGTGCAGCTGATTGTCTCGGGCGGTATTCGCACGGGTGCGGACGTGGCCAAGGCGCTGGCGATGGGGGCCGATGCGGTTTCCGTGGGCGTGGCGGCCCTGATCGCCCTCGGCGATAACGCGCCGGGGCTCGACGCCGAGTACCGCAAGCTGGGCAGCGCGGCGGGCTACTACGACGATTGGCAGGCGGGCAAAGATCCGGCGGGCATTACCACCCAGGACGAAGAATTGTCCAAGCGTCTAGACCCCATCATGGGGGGCCGGCGGCTGGCTAATTATTTGCGAACCCTGACGATGGAAACCCAGATCATCGCGCGTGCCTGCGGTAAATCGCATGTGCATAATTTAGAGCCAGAAGACTTAGCGGCGCTCACCGTCGAAGCCGCCGCGATGGCGGGCGTGCCGCTGGCCGGCACCCGTTGGATTCCGGGACGGTTTTGAGGGGGCGGCGCTGGGGGTGCTGGTAACGAGGCGAAGGCGCGCCGTGGCCGGGCCATCGGCGTGCCCTCACGCTCGGTCTAGCGCCGAGCCAAGCTTTGCAGCAGTGGCCTAGAACGCCTAGGCCTCGCCACTGGGGCCCGGCTTAAAGTTTCAAGAGATGCGCTAACGCTGCGACTGCGCGCCCGATTAGGCTGCCAGCGCTTTTCAGAGATCCTTGAGGTCTTCCATGAATCCTTACCGTCGCGCTGTCCTGCTCTGCACCCTACTGTGGTGCGGTGCATTGCTGCCCTTGGGCGCGCAAGCTGCCGCTACCGCTCGTGCCCCCTTACACATTTTGTTAACCAACGACGATGGCTACGCTGCACCGGGCATTGTGGCGGTGCACGCGGCGCTGCGTGCGGCGGGCTACGCGGTGACCTTGGTCGCGCCGCGCGAAAATAAAAGCGGTAGCAGTGTGAGTG
>CAIPNE010000909.1 GCA_903866355.1 uncultured Gammaproteobacteria bacterium | reverse complement strand
GTGGCTGCCCGACGGGCACAGCCAAACCCTTTGGGGAGCACTGGCGCGGCGGCCGCAATTGCCCGCGTGGTCGCGCGAACGCTTCGAACTACCTGACGGTGATTTTGTCGACCTCGCCCATGTCGGTCCTCCGGACGCGCCCAGTGTCCTCATCCTCCATGGTTTAGAAGGCGAATTGCGTTCACCGCCCATCGCCGCCCTATTGGCGGCCGTCGCGGCGCGTGGCTGGCATGGCGTGTTGATGCATTTTCGTGGCTGCAGCGGCGAGACTAATCGACTCGCACGCACTTACCACGCCGGGGATACGGCCGACGTGGCCGCGGTTGCCGTAGCGTTGCGAGCACGCCACCCTCGCCTGCCGCTGGCGGTAGTGGGCTACTCCTTGGGGGGTAATGTGTTGCTCAAATATTTAGGTGAGAAAGGCCACGCCGCGGGTGTCACCGGGGCGGTTGCCATTTCGGTCCCCTTCGATTTGGCTGGCGCGGCGCGCCGTCTCGCGCAAGGCTTTTCAAAAATTTATCAGCGCCGCCTGCTGACCAGTCTGCAGTTGAAAGCACGCCAGAAAGCGCGCCACATCCCCTCGCCAATCGACCTCACGGACTTGCATCGCTGGAATGATTTTGAAACTTTTGACGACCACCTAATCGCCCCGCTGCACGGGTTCGCCGATGCTGCAGACTATTACACGCGGTCTAGCGCGCGGCAGTTTCTGCGTGGGATCACCGTGCCGACGTTGCTCATCCACGCCGTCGATGATCCTTTTATGTCGCCCGCAGCGATCCCCAGCGCACCTGAACTGGCACCCGCGGTTACCCTAGAACTGGCCCAGCGCGGCGGGCACGTGGGCTTCATGACGGGGCGCGTGCCGGGGCGGGCCGTGCCGTGGTTGGAAAACCGCATCGTGGTGCATCTGGCAGAGTGCTTTAGAGCTAGCCACCAACGGGGGCCTAACGGCTAGAATAGACCCATCATGCGCACCCCTTTTCGCCTTCAAAAATTCGCCGTCAGTCGCTTGGGCTATTTAGCGCAAGTGCTGGCCTGTGCGGCCCTGCTCGGTGCTGGCTACTACTTGGAGTTGGTGGAAGAACTGGCCCCTTGCCCGTTGTGTATTTTTCAACGCATCGCGTATTTTGGGTTCGCGGTGGTGGCGCTGCTCGCCACCCTCCACGCCCCGCGACTCAAAGGTCGACAAGTGTACTCAGGCCTCATGCTGCTGTGCGCACTCGCCGGCTTAGGGGTGGCGGGACGCCAAACATGGTTGCAACATCTACCCTCGGACCGCATCCCTGCCTGCGGTCCGGATCTCGCCTATATGGTGGAAATGTATGCCCCTGTTGACGTCCTGAGACGGGTACTACACGGCAGCGGCGATTGCGCCAAGGTCGATTGGACTTTTCTAAGCCTGTCTATCGCCGAGTGGTCGGTAGTGTGTTTTGTACTGCTCATCGCGACCTGCCTTATTCAACTGTGGGCCACCCGCCGCACCGAATGGCGCTAGCACCCAGTCGCTGTCTTGGCCTAGTGCTACGCGGGCTGGAGCCCGGCGCTAACATCACTAACTCACTCAATTTCGGCCGCGCGCAGCAGCGCCGGCCCACTACGGAGCACGTCCATGCTGGCTGAACTGGTGACGAAATACGCCATCGAGATCCTCGACCGCACCCAGTATGTGGGTGCTGCCGTCCTGATGGCCGCCGAGAGCACGATTTTGCCCATCCCCAGCGAAGCCGTGATGCCCTTTGTGGGGTTTCAGGTGGCCGATGGCAAATGGAACTTGTGGCTCGCCCTGTTTGCCACCAGTGTCGGCTCGCTGGTGGGTTCACTGCTCTCCTATTACATGGGCTATTTCGGCAGCCGACCGATGGTGCTGTCGGTGGGCAAGTACTTATTGTTGAACGTGCGCGACCTCGAACGCACCGAGCGGTTTTTCCACCAGCGCGGGGGCGTCTGGACGCTCTTTCTTTGCCGCTTCATTCCCGTGGTACGACATTTCGTCTCGCTGGTCGCCGGCACCGGGCGCATGCCTTTATTGCCGTTTTGTGTCGCGACCGTATTGGGCGCCACGTTGTGGAATGGGTTTCTATTGTGGCTGGGGATCTCCCTGCGAGATCGCTGGCAGCACGTTCAGCACTACTCGCATCAGATTGATATCGGCATTGTGGTGCTGCTTGGCGCGGGCGCCGTGTGGTATTGGCGTCGCCGGCGCTAGCCCTTGCCCGCAGCGCGCTGATTTTCTCCCCACGGGTGCCGCGCCCAAACCCAGCGCGGGTGCTCGGGCCAGCGCTGGCCTGATCATCTGCCCACCCACCCGCGGCGAAAGCTAACCCCGTTCGCTCGCGAGCAGTTGCGCATCAAACGCCGCGACGGCGCTTAAATTAACGATCCGGCGCACCGTGGCCGAAGCCGTCAGAATGTGCGCCGGCACCGGCAAGCCGTGCAGCAACGGGCCCACCGGCACGCCTTCGCCCAACACGGTCAGCAGGTGCATGGCGATATTGGCCGCATCCCGCGAAGGCATCACCAGCACGTTAGCTTCCCCAGTCAGGGGCGAACCCTCGATCGCTGCGGCGCGCACGGCGGGCAGCAGGGCCGCATCCGCCTGCATTTCACCATCAATTTCGAGATCGGGCGCCGCCTGTTGGACCAAGGCCAACGCCGCGCGCATTTTCTGCGCCGCGCTATCATCGCCCGTGCCAAAATTAGACGCCGACAACAACGCCACCCGTGGCGTCATGCCAAAGCGGCGTGCCCGGTCGGCCGCGGCAAGGGCGATATCGGCCACCTCTTGGGCCGAGGGTTCGGCGTTGACGTGGGTATCGCCAATCACAAAAGTGCCTTTCTTCAACACCAGCACATTGAGCGCGGCCAGCGTGCCACCCGGTTCGAGGGTACCCAGAATATTCACCAACTCTTGTAGGTGGTCGCGATAGGCGCCGGTCATGCCGCACAGCAGGGCATCGGCTTCGCCTTTCGCCACCAGCAGCGCGGCGATCACCGTGGTATTGCTCCGCACCACCGCGCGCGCTTCGTCGCGCGACAAACCTTTGCGCTTCATTAAGTCGTAATAAGTGGTGGAGTAATCGCGGAAGCGGACATCTTGCTCCGGGTTGACGATGTCAAAATCAGTCCCGCTGGTCATCCGTAGACCCAGCGCGGCGAGGCGTGTTTCCACCACCGCCGGCCGCCCAATCAGGATGGGGCGCGCCAAACCTTCGTCGACCACCGTTTGGACCGCACGCAATACCGTCGTGTTCTCACCGTCGGCATAAACCAGCCGCTGGCGGTCTTGCTTGGCGCGCTCGAATATCGGTTTCATCAGCAACACGGACTGAAAAATAAACTTGCTGAGTTGGTTGCGGTAGGCGTCTAAATCGGCGATC
>CAIPNE010000908.1 GCA_903866355.1 uncultured Gammaproteobacteria bacterium | reverse complement strand
TATCGATGTCAGCCAGTACGCCTGCGCCCGGTATGGCTGGCAGCAGTGTTCCATTGTGGATTTTACGCACGGCCGCTTTGATCTTGTGATCTGCCACGATGTGGCGCAATACCTCTCCGCGCGTGACGCCGCACAAGCCTTGCGCAACCTCGCCGAGCTGTGTCATGGCGTGCTTTATTTCAGCGCACTCACCCGCGAAGACTGGCGCGATAACTGCGACCAGCAGCGTGCGGATGGTGCGGTCCATCTGCGCAGTACGCGCTGGTATGCCGAGCGTCTAAAACCGGCTTTCCGCAACGCCGGCGGCGGGGTGTTTATCGCTCGCCGCGCCAACGCGGTGTGCTATTCGCTGCACGCGTTGGCTTGAGTGACCGGATTTAGGTGAGGCTCGGCAGAAACTCCAGCGCGACCCCGTTATTGCACCAACGTTCGTGCGTGGGCGCCGGGCCGTCATCGAAAACATGCCCTTGGTGTCCGCTGCAGCGGACGCAGTGATATTCCGTCCGCAGGAAAAATGCTTTGAAGTCTTTTTGGGTGGCCAGATGCCCCGTAATGCTGGTGGTGAAGCTGGGCCAGCCCGTGCCGCTGTCGAATTTCATGGCCGAGGAAAATAGCGGCAAACGACAGGCACGGCAGAGAAACAGGCCGGCGCGTTTCTCACCGTTGAGAGGGCTGCTGAAAGGGGCCTCGGTAGACGCCTCGAACAGCACGGCGTAACTGTCTGCTGGCAGCGCTTGGCGCCACTCGCTGGTGGGTTTGCTGATGGGCGTGAGCGAGGTAGATATCTCGGCTGAGGGTGGCAGGAACGTGCGCCAATCGGCCTGTTGTGCGTTCGCCTGGGCCGGCGCTGCGTGTACGCGCCGCCCACCGGTGAGCAACACGGCGGTGGCGGCCAGCAGAAAATCGCGTTTTTGCATGGGGTTGCTCGGCTTACAGTGGCTGACTGGGTGCTTCGCCAAGGCTGAGGGATGCCGGGTCGTCTGGCGCAAAATACTGCCGCAGAAAACTGTCGAAATCCACCCGATCGTTAGCCTCCATGGCGAGTTGCTCGGCGTGCGAGGTGGCGGCCAGACCGACGAAATATTCCCGCAAACCCGAGCGTAACGGCCGTTCACGAAAGTAGCTCTCGTGTGCACTGGCCCGCGCCAAGGTGTAGTCGAAAAAGTTCAGGCCGGTGTTGGCGAGTTCGCGCAAGACTCGCGCCGAAGGTAGTTCTTGCGGCGAGGAGAGCATGGTCATTTGGTGGTGGAGGGCGGTGGTGTAGCGCGGCTTCGCCAGGCCGTCATCTAGGATTTCGCAGATGGGGGCGAGCCCATTAAGGATGTCCCGCGCCCAATCCGCCATGGGAATTTTGCTGCCATTTTTGATTAGCAGCAGGTCAGGCTCGCGACCACGCAGCGCGACCGTGAGTTCGTTGTACTCGATCGCCCATTGCTCTGAGGCCGTAATGCACGGGCTTTCGGCAATCAGACAGAAAATGAGAAAGGCCTCTAAAAACAGTAAGTGTTCTTCAGACACCCCCGTAGGGCTGAAGGAATCGATGTCTAGCGCCCGCATTTCAACGTATTCCACGCCGCGTTCGCGCAGCGCTGGGGTGGGGCGTTCGCCGGCGCGAATCGTGCGTTTGGGACGCATGTAACTGTAGAACTCGTTTTCCAGCTGCAGCACATTGGTATTGAGCTGAATGCGCTCTTGGCCATCGTACAAGCCGATGACCTCGTATTCCGGATAAGGCGTGGCGGTAGCGTGACTTAAACTGGTGATATAGGCCTCAAGGCTGTCGTAGGACACCTGCAGCGCGGCCTGGTTTTTATTTTTATAGCCGATGTCGCTCATCCGCAGCGAAGTGGCGTGAGGCAGATAGTGCGAGCAGCTATCGAAGGACTTCAAGCGTGAGGTACGGCCACCTAAAAACGAGCTGCACACGACCGGTGAATTACCAAACAGCAACGGCACCAGCCAGCCTAGCCGCCGAAAATTACGGATCAGCCCAAAATAGTGGGTGTCCATAAACTCGCGGATCGGCGCATCACTACCCAGCACCTGACGATAGCCGGGCCAGAAATTGAGCGGCAGCGAATAATTGAAATGGACACCCGCGATGGCCTGCATGCGCCGCCCGTAGCGATAGTCCAATCCCACCCGGTAAACATGTTTCATGCGGCCAATGTTGGAAGTGCCATACCGGGCGATGGGCAGGGTTTTATCGTCCTTCAGCGCACACGGCATGCTGGTACACCACAGCAGTTCTTCGTTGGTCAGCGTCTGATGGGTGAACTGGTGGATTTCGTGGAGAAAGCGCGTCACTTCCTCGGTGCGGTCGAAGGGTGGGGTGATGAATTCGGTCAGCGCTTCCGAGTAATCCGTGGTGATGTAGGGGTGCGTCAGCGCTGAGCCCCAGGCTGCGGGGTGGGCCGTTTGTGCAATGGCACCATCGCGGCATATTCGCAGGCTTTCTTTTTCGATCCCGCGCTTGCCGGTGCGTAGCCGTGAGGCCAGCCCAGCGCGCGCAAGTTTAGAAATGCGATCGGCGGCTACGGTGTACATAAAAACCTCGAACGACTAAGCCAGAAGTGGCCGAGGTGCAGTGTATCAGTCACCGGCAATACCCAGTGCTAGACGATTTACAAGCCGAAACGATGTCGCATACGATGGTTCGATTCTGCCAGCCGGACCTTTCGTGAACAAAATTCTGATAGCCAATCGTGGCGAGATCGCCTGCCGGGTGCTGCGTAGCGCCCACGCCTTGGGTGCGCGTACGGTCGCCGTCTACTCCGACGCCGACCGTGATGCCCTGCATGTCGCAAGCGCCGATGAGGCCGTGCACATTGGCCCGGCCAAAGCGTCGGAAAGTTATCTCAACGTGGAGGCATTGCTCGCTGCCGCCGCGTCTACGGGTGCCACGGCTATCCACCCCGGTTATGGCTTCCTCGCCGAGAACGCCGCGTTCGCCGCCCGGGTTATCGCCGCCGGACTGACGTGGATAGGTCCCACACCCGCACAAATCGATGCCATGGGCGACAAAGAACGCGCCCGGCGTATCGCCAGCGTGGCGGGTCTGCCGGTGGTCCCCGGCAGTCCACGTTTTGCGCTGGATGATCTAGACGGACTGGAAGCCGCCGCGGCGCAAGTGGGCTATCCGCTGCTGGTGAAAGCCTCAGCTGGGGGGGGCGGTATCGGGATGCGCTTGGTGGAGGCGCCAGCGCAACTGCGCAAAACCACCGAGGCCACCCAGGCGATGGCTGCGCGCTCGTTTGGCGATGGCACTATTTTTCTGGAGCGCTACATTCCCCGCGCCCGGCACGTCGAAATTCAGGTGTTTGGTTTTGGCGATGGTCGTGCCATTCATCTGTTCGAGCGCGACTGCTCCATCCAACGCCGCTTCCAAAAAGTGATCGAGGAAACCCGCGCGCCTGGCGTGCCAGACGCTATCCGTGTGCAAATGGCGAACGCGGCCACGGCGCTCGCGGCGAGTCAGCACTATCGTGGTGCTGGCACGGTGGAATTCATCGTGAATGCCGAGACTTTCGAATTTTTCTTCCTCGAAATGAATACCCGCATTCAGGTCGAACACCCCATTACCGAATGCGTCACGGGGCTTGATTTGATCGCCCTGCAACTGCGCCTGGCGGGGGGGGATGCGCTCACTGAACTGACGCAAGCGCGTGTTGGGTTAGAGGGACACGCGCTGGAATGCCGGCTTTATGCGGAAAATCCGGCCAAAATGTTTCTGCCGTCGCCCGGCAAACTCGTGAAATTTCAACTTCCCGATCCCAGCGATGGGGTGCGTATCGACACCGGGGTGCGCGAAGGCGACACCATCACGCCTTATTACGATCCCATGCTCGCCAAAATTATTTGCCACGCACCGACGCGCGCCGCCGCGCTTGCCAAAATGACGCTGGCGCTCGCCGCGACGCAGGTCGAGGGCATTTGGACCAATGTTGAATTTTTGCGCCGGATCATTGCGCATCCCGCCTTCGAGCGTGGCGAAGTGTTTACTGGCTTTATCGATGCCCATAAGGCCGACCTGCTCGCCTAACGGCGTGTAACCAAAAGGACCTCACGCGATGATCTACGACGAACCGCGGTTTCGACCCGGCGGGGATCGCTTCCTCGAGATAGAATTTGGTGACGAACTCAACCTCGAGCTCAATTTTCGAGCGCAAGGCTTAGGGCAGGCGCTGACCCGCGAACGCATAAAAGGGGTGATCGAAATTGCGCCGTTTTTTGCTTCGGCGTTGGTGCACTACGATCCCGACCTCGTCACTTTTGACGACTTGAAAACCGAACTCCTGCGGCTCATCAACGCCGTGGCGTCCGCCAGCGACGTGGAACTGCAAAGCCGACTGATCTACATGCCGGCAATGTATCTAGACCCCTGGAGCGCGGAGGCCATCGATCAGTACATCGAGAAAATTAATCCGGCCAAGGAGCGGGATCCCGACTTTGTCGCCCGGATCAATGGTCTGGACGACGCCGCGCAGTTGGTGCGAGTGCATTCCGGC
>CAIPNE010000907.1 GCA_903866355.1 uncultured Gammaproteobacteria bacterium | reverse complement strand
TCCCAGAATTTGAGTGGCGCGCCGGCGCGAGCCCGGAACGCTGGTACGTGCGCGCGCCCGAGTTGGGGCATTTGAGCCCTTATGGTCCGGCTTGGTTGAGTGGTCGCTCGATCACCCCGTTTTTACCCCGCGACCCAGCCACCCGCGCGTGGTGTGGCTTGTTTAACGAGGCTCAGATGGTGCTCCACACAGCGCCCTGCAATGCGGCGCGTGAGGCGAGCGGGCAAACCACGCTCAACGGTGTGTGGCTGTGGGGCGGCGCGCCGGCCCCGACCTGTGCGGCGTTGGCGCTCACCGGGGTGGGTAACGATTTATTGCTCGCCGGCGCGGTGCGTGCGCAGGGTGGGTGCTGGTTGGCAACGGCAGACTGCGCGGCAACGCTGGAACTGGCGCGTCATGCCGAGGTGCTACTGGTGGTCGGCGCGACGTGGGGAGTGGCCACGCCCACCGCACCGGTTCTCGATCTTGAGACCTTCGCACGGGACTGGGCGCCGGCACTCTGGCAGGCGTTGCGCGAGGGCGCGTTAACGAGCATCGAACTGGTCGGCGAAGGGGCTACTGGTGTGGTCACCCCCGCCGCCCGCTGGCGCTTTTGGCAGCGCGCCGCAGCCTATGCGCCGGGTGATCCGCACGCGCTGACAGCCACCCTATGTTAGGGCCGCGCCTGGTGCGGCGGGCGGTGCCGGTGGCGGTCGATTTATCTAAAGATTTTGACCCCATCGTGGGGCGGGTGTTAGCCGCGCGTGGGATTCAAACGGCTGCCTCGCTGGATACCGCGCTGGCGGGACTGGCGCGACCGGAACAACTCAGCGGCATGGCTATCGCTGTCGATCTGCTGGCCGAAGCCTGTGTGGCGCAGCGCCGGATTTGCATCGTTGGGGACTACGACGCCGATGGCGCGACCAGTTGCGCGCTCGCGCTGCGGGCGCTGGCGATGCTGGGCGCCGGGCCGGTCGATTTTGTCGTCCCTAACCGGTTTGAGTATGGGTATGGACTCACCCCACCCATCGTCAAGCTGGTCTGCGCTAAGGGCGCGCAGGTATTGATCACGGTGGATAACGGCATGTCGAGTATCGAGGGCGTGGCGGCCGCCAAAGCGGCTGGGCTGTGCGTTATCGTGACCGACCACCATCTGCCGGGCGCCACGCTGCCGGCGGCAGACGCCATCGTTAACCCAAACGCGCAAGGTGATGCTTTCCCCAGTAAAGCGCTGGCCGGGGTGGGCGTTATTTTCTATGTGATGCTGGCGCTGCGTGCCCGGCTGCGGCAGGACGGCTGGTTTGCGGCGCGGGGTATTCCCGATCCCAATTTGGGCGAACTGCTGGACTTGGTCGCGCTCGGGACGGTGGCCGACGTCGTGCCTTTGGATGCTAACAATCGTTGTTTGGTGGCGCAGGGGCTGGCGCGTTTGCGCGCGGGTCGCTGCGTACCGGGCCTCACCGCGCTCATCCGAATTGCCGGCAAAGATCCTCGCCGTTTGGTGGCCGCAGATTTGGGCTTTGCGCTCGGCCCGCGCCTGAACGCCGCCGGTCGGCTCGCTGATATGGCCACCGGCATCGCGCTGCTGACCAGCGATGACCCCCGCACTTGCGAGCGCATTGCGCGCGAGCTCGACGGCATGAATCGCGCCCGTCGTGACATCGAGCAGGACATGAAAACCCAGGCAATGGCGATCGTTGCCAATTTGTTAGACACCCCCGGCACGGCCGTTCCTGCCGGGATTTGCCTGTATGACGAGCACTGGCATCAGGGCGTCATTGGCGTGGTGGCGGCCCGCATCAAAGAGCATTACCACCGCCCCGTGATCGTGTTTGCGCGGGGTGACGACGGAGAACTCAAAGGCTCGGCACGCTCTATTCCCGGCGTGCATATTCGCGATGTACTGGATGCCCTAGCGACCCATAACCCGGGTTTGCTGGGGCGTTTTGGCGGCCACGCGATGGCCGCCGGACTGGCGCTGCAGGCGAGCGATTTGGCCCGTTTTACTGCCGCCTTCGCCGCCGAAGTGACGCGGGTGGTGGATCCCATCCTGCTCGAGCGGGTGCTGTTGACCGATGGGGAACTGGCGCCCGGCGATTTCAGCCTCGCGCTGGCGCGCCAACTCAGCGAGCTGGTGCCTTGGGGGCAGGGTTTTCCGGAGCCGATTTTTGAGGGCGTGTTCGGGGTCCGCGAGCGGCGCGTGGTAGGCGAGCAGCATCTCAAGCTGAAACTCGAACTGCCTGGCGGTGCCCTCATCGACGCGATCGCGTTCAACGCGGTCGAGGCGCCGTGGGCGGCGTCCGCGGCCTCCATCTACGCGGCTTATCGCCTCAGCGTGAATGAATGGAACGGCAAGGAATCCTTACAGCTGATGATTGAACACGCCACCGCTGGCGTGTGAGCACCCGCCGGGCCGACTGCGCGAACGGCGTTGCTGAGTTGTAGAACCAGCGGGGTGTGAGTGGCTTGCCCCGCGCGACATTCACCGCGGCAGACCACGGGTAGGTTTCGCGGTTGCGGCGCTGCGGCTACACTCCCCACCTTCCCCAGCTTGCCAGAGATGTCATGGAACTCACCGCCGTTTATCAGCGCATTAAAGATCTCACCGGCCGCTTTGAATCACTACGGGGGTATCTTTGACTTCGACCAACGCGCGGAGCGTTTAATCGAAGTCCAGCGCGAGCTGGAGGTGCCCGACGTCTGGAACCAACCCGAACGCGCGCAGGCGCTGGGTAAGGAGCGGGTGCAACTGGAACGTACCGTGGGTCATTTGCGCCGCATCGGTGCGCAATTAAGCGATGCCCCGGAACTGCTAGAACTCGCGAACGACGAGGACGACGACGACGCAGGGGCGGCGGTGTTGGCTGATCTGGACGCGGCTGAGCGGGCATTGGTCGATCTGGAATTCCAACGCATGTTCAGCGGCGAAATGGACGCCTGTAGCGCCTTTCTGGATATTCAGTCGGGATCGGGCGGCACTGAGGCCCAAGACTGGGCCGAAATGCTGCTGCGGATGTACCTGCGCTGGGGTGAGGCCCGCGGCTTCCAGACCGAGCTCATCGAATGCTCGGCCGGCGAAGTAGCCGGCATCAAGAGCGCCACGGTGCAGTTCAGCGGGGAATACGCTTTTGGTTGGTTGCGCACCGAAACCGGGGTCCACCGGTTAGTGCGCAAATCACCGTTTGATTCCGGTAATCGGCGGCACACCTCGTTCGCCGCGGTGTTCGTGTCGCCGGAAATCGACGATGACATCGCCATCGACATCAATCCTGCCGACCTGCGCGTAGATACCTACCGCGCCAGCGGTGCCGGTGGCCAGCACGTTAACAAAACCGATTCCGCGATCCGGATTACGCATATCCCGACCAACACCGTCGTGCAGTGTCAGAACGAGCGCTCGCAACACAAAAATCGTGACCGCGCGATGAAACTTCTGCGCGCGAAAATGTACGAACAAGAAGTGATGAAACGCTCCGCTGAGCGTCAAGCTCAGGAAGATGCCAAGACAGACATCGCTTGGGGCCATCAAATACGCTCTTATGTGCTCGACCAGTCGCGCATCAAAGACCTCCGAACCGGCGTTGAAACCGGCAACACGCAAGCTGTCCTTGACGGATCGCTCGACCAATTCATTGAGGCGAGCCTCAAGCAGGGCCTGTGACAACATGAGCGACGAAGTACCGATTAGCACCGAGGCGCAACTCATCGCCCAGCGCCGCGCCAAGCTCACCGCCTTGCGGGCGACGGGCAATGCCTTCCCCAACGATTTCCGGCGCGACGCGCTGGCCGCCGAACTGCATACCCGCTATGCGACCCTGAGCGGCGAGGAACTGGACGCCAGCCGGCCGGCGGTGCTGTTGGCCGGGCGCATGATGACGCGCCGGATCATGGGCCGGGCGTCGTTTCTTCATCTCAAAGATAGTTCGGGCGCCATGCAGGTGTACGCCAAACGTGACGACTTGGGCGAAACGCTTTACGAGGCCTTCAAGCACTGGGATCTGGGCGATATTCTGGGCGTAGAAGGTTATGTTTTTCGCACCCGTACGGGCGAGCTGTCGGTGCACGCGACCGGTCTACGCTTGCTCACCAAGACCTTGCGTCCACTGCCCGAGAAATGGCACGGCCTAACCGATTTAGAGGCGCGCTACCGCCAGCGCTACGTCGATTTGATCGTCAACGATGAGGCGCGCAGCGTATTCCGCACCCGCAGCCGTGCCATCGATTTTATCCGTGGATTTCTGCGCGATCGGGCCTACCTCGAAGTCGAAACACCCATGATGCAGCCGCTGCCGGGCGGGGCCACCGCGCGGCCGTTCACCACCCATCACAACGCGCTGGACCTGCCGCTTTATTTGCGCGTTGCCCCCGAGCTTTATCTCAAACGATTGGTTGTGGGGGGCTTTGAACGGGTGTTCGAAATCAACCGTAATTTTCGCAACGAGGGGCTCTCGCCGCGTCACAATCCCGAGTTCACGATGCTCGAGTTCTACGCGGCCTATGCCGATTATCACGATCTCATGGCGCTGACTGAGCAACTGTTACGTGAACTGGCAGAAGACGTGTTGGGCACGCCACTGGTGACTTATCAGGGACACGAGATGGATTTCTCGCAGCCTTTCCGCCGGCTGACGGTGCGCGCTTCAATTTTGGAATTTAATCCCGGCACGGACGTCCAAGACTTAGCCGATTTACCCGCGGCGCGGGCGTTGGCCGCACGCTTGAGCGTACCGGTAGAGCACAGCGCCGGACTGGGCCGCGTGCTCACCGAAATTTTCGAAAAAACCGTCGAGGCGAAACTGCTCGACCCCACGTTTATTACCGAATATCCGGCCGAAGTCTCACCACTGGCGCGCCGCTGCGACCACGACCCGTTCGTCACGGATCGTTTTGAGTTGATGATCGCCGGCCGGGAAATTGCCAACGGCTTCTCGGAGCTCAACGATCCGGAAGATCAGGCCGAGCGCTTCCGGGCACAGGCTGCCGCCAAGCAAGCGGGCGACAACGAGGCCATGCACTACGACGAGGACTACATCACCGCGCTGGAGTACGGCCTGCCACCCACGGCCGGTGAGGGGATCGGCATCGACCGCCTGGTCATGTTGCTGACCGATTCCCCCTCCATTCGCGATGTGTTGTTGTTTCCGCTGTTGCGGCCCCGCGCGGAGTGATCAGCGCGGCGGTTGGCAACGTAGTAATCACATCTGACTAGGCGGCCGTTTTTTCAGTTGCCGTCTAGCCCTACAACTGAGGTTAAAACAATGTCTAAATTACTGGCTACCACACCCCTAGGAATTTCTCTCGGGATGGGTTTAGTGGTCTGTCTCGCGGCGTCGCCGCTGGCTAATGCCGGCGAGAACCCCTTTGGCGTGGTGTCTTTCGACGCGAGCCATCCGGCGGCAACCGAAGGCGCTTGCGGTGGCCACGGTAAGGAAGGTGGCTGTGGTGCGAAGGGTGGTGACGACGGTGACAAGGGCGCGGGCGACGAGGATGCGGGCGGTAAGTAGTAAAAACGGCCGGTGGCGCGGCTTTGGGCGGGCTCACAGGCGGCGTGGACATGAGCGACTTACAGCAATGCCAGCGCGATTTTGTCGCCTATTTGCGCGACCCGCGCCAGCCGGCGCCGCAGGGCGTGAATGGGCGGCGCTTGAAACTGTATCGCGACCTCGTTTTCAACAATCTCGACAACCTGCTCGCAAACGCCTTTCCGGTGCTCCGGACAGCGCTCCCCGCGGCGGGCTGGCGCGCGCTGGTCGGCGATTTCTGCCGAGAACACCGCGCCCACACGCCGTCTTTTTTGCGCCTGCCCGGCGAATTCGTCGACTACCTCCAAGCAGGCCGCGCAGCCCCCGACGACTTACCCTTCCTGAGCGAACTGGCTGACTATGAATGGCGGCGCTTGGAGGTCACTCTCGCGCCAGATGTCGTGGTGGACCGTGCGGGCTTAAACGCTGATTTGCTCGCCGGGCAGATAGTCTTGAACCCGGTATTGCGCTTGTGCACGTATCAATTCCCGGTGCACACCCTCAGTCCCGGTAACGCGGCGACCTGCGCGCCCGCGCAGAGCTTTTTAGCGGTTTGCCGTGGTTTGGATGAGTCCCCAAAATGCGCGCAACTCACGCCCACGACGGCCCGTTTGGTGGCGTTGATGGCCGACCCGCAGGCTGGCCGCGGGGGCGAGTTGCTGGCCCATTTGGCGCGCGAGTTAGCCCATCCCGATCCGGCGGCGCTGGTCGCCGCCGGGCGGGAGATTCTGGAGGTGTTACGACAGCGCGAGATTGTGCTCGGGGCGCGGCACCTGAACTGAACCGTGGGCTAGTCAGCCGCGCTTGGCAGCCACCCGCAGGCGCAGGGCGTTGAGCCGAATAAACCCACCGGCATCCGCTTGGTTGTAGCTGCCGGCATCGTCTTCGAAGGTCGCCAGCGCGGTGCTAAACAGGCTGTCGTTGGCGGATTGACGCCCCACCACCGTCACGTTGCCCTTGTAGAGCTTGAGCCGCACCACACCGTTCACCCGTGCTTGGGAGTCGTCGATGAGTTGCTGTAGCAGCACGCGTTCCGGGCTCCACCAATAGCCGTTGTAAATTAGGGCTGCGTAGCGCGGCATGAGTTCGTCTTTGAGATGCGCGACTTCGCGGTCGAGTGTGATGGACTCAATGGCCCGATGGGCGCGCAGCAAAATAGTCCCGCCGGGGGTTTCATAGCAGCCCCGTGATTTCATCCCGACGTAGCGGTTCTCCACCAGATCGAGCCGCCCGATGCCCAACGCACCACCGATGATGTTCAGCTTCGCCAGTAATTCGGCCGGGCTCAGCCGCTCGCCGTCTAGCGCCACCGGATCGCCGTGCGAAAATTCAATATCGATCATTTGCGCGTGATCGGGCGCCGCTTCCGGCGACACACTCCAGCGCCACATGCTTTCTTCGGCGGGGGTCCAAGTGTCTTCCAGTACGCCACCTTCATAAGAAATATGCAGCAGATTGGCATCCATGGAATAGGGCGAGCGTTTGCTCTGCTGATATTCGATGGGAATTTGATGTTCGGCAGCGTAGGCCAACAGCGTCTCACGCGAGGTCAGGTCCCACTCGCGCCACGGCGCGATGATCTGGATATCGGGCTGCAGGGCGTAGGCGCCCAGTTCGAAGCGCACTTGGTCGTTGCCCTTGCCGGTGGCGCCGTGCGAGATCGCGTCGGCGCCGGTCAGGCGCGCAATTTCCACCAGCCGTTTGGCGATCAGCGGGCGCGCAATCGAGGTCCCCAGCAGGTATTCACCTTCGTAGAGGGTATTGGCCCGAAACATGGGGAAAACGAAGTCGCGCACAAATTCTTCGCGCAGGTCATCGATGAAGATTTCTTTAACCCCCATCAAGTTGGCTTTATGGCGGGCCGGTTCCAGTTCCTCACCCTGGCCTAAGTCGGCGGTGAAGGTGACGATTTCGCACTCGTAGGTGGTCTGCAGCCACTTGAGGATCACCGAGGTATCCAGACCGCCCGAGTAGGCGAGCACCTCTTTTTTGATTGAAGCTTTTGACATAAGAGCACCGTACGCCGTTAACGAGGAGCGCGCATTTTGCCCAAGGGGGACAGGCCAGTCCACCGCAAGACGCTGTTCAGACGAGCTGTTTAGACGAGCTGTTCAGATGAATAGGCAGTCGGCCAGCGCGCGGGTGAATTCGTCCGGCGCTTCGGCGTGCGGCCAATGACCAGCCCCGGCCACGGTGTGCACGCTACTGTGGGGAAAGTGCGCGCGGATCAGCGCCGCATGGGTGGGCAGCACGCGCGCGGAGTGTTCGCCACGGATAAAGCAGCTGGTGCCGGCAAAACGGGCAGTGGTGGCGACCGGCAGTCCACCGCTCAGTGCTGCCATGCCATTTTTTAGCGCCGGCAGATTCAACCGCCAGCGCGCACCGCTCGCCTCCAACACCAAGTTCTGGAGCACAAATAGTCGGACCGAGGCATCCGGAATGGCCGCCTGCAATAAAGTATCGGCCTCCTGGCGCCGCCGAATGGCGTCCAAGGGCAGCGCTAACAGTGCGTCGATGACGGGCGTGTGTTGGTCGGCGTACGCCACCGGGGCAATGTCTACCACGATCAGACGGGCGATCCGGGCGGGCTCAGTGAGGGCGAGCGTCATCGCGGTTTTGCCGCCCATGCTGTGGCCGAGCAGCGTGACCTCGGTGAGTGCCAGCTCTGCCAAGAGGGTGTGGACATCGGCAGCTAGGGCCGCGTAATCCATGCGCGCGGCGTGCGGTGAATGTCCATGATTGCGTAAATCTACCCGCACTACCCGGTAGCGCCCGGCCAAGTCGCGGGCGACGCTTTGCCAGTTCCGCGCCGAGCCAAAAAGTCCGTGCAGGATGACCAGCGGTGGCCCGGTACCTTGAACCTCGTGGGCCAAGGCAAGATTTGCGCTCATGCGCGCGCTGGCACGACGACGAGTCCCCCGAGGTGGGTGGGAATTTTATCCAGATGCAGGCACTCCAACGGCCACAGATCGAGCAGACGAATGTCTTCATCAACGCCACGCATGACGTCCAACCCCCGATAATCGTGCATCGTCAGCCAACGATAAGCGGTATGTTCGTCGTTCAGCGTGACCTGCCCGCGCACCCAGCGGTAGTGGAAAAGGTGCACCTCGTAGATTCCCCCAAACAGGCTGTCGCGGCGCGGGCCTAGGCGCGCGAGCTCTATCAGTTGGTGATCAGTGCCAATTTCCTCGCCTAGCTCCCGGCGCGCGCATTCTTCCGGGCTCTCGCCGGGTTCGATGTGTCCGGCGGGAAACCCCCATTTGTCCGGGCCCAATTCACGGTCTGGGGCCCGTTTTAGAAACAGCAGTTGGCTGTCATCGTCTTCCACCAGACAAATGGAGAAGCGCGCCCGCGGCGGCGTTAAGGCCATCGCCACCTAGAGCAGGATCTGGCGAATATCGCCCAATAGTTGCCCTAAATAGCGGGTGAATTCCGCACCCGCCACGCCATCGATGACACGATGGTCGTAGGATAACGAGAGCGGTAATAACAGCCGTGGCTCAAACGTGCCGTTGCGCCACACCGGTTTAATGGCGGCCGGTGAAATACCCAAAATGGCCACCTCCGGCACATTGATAATCGGCGTGAAACTGGTGCCACTGACGCCACCCAAACTAGAAATGGTGAAGCATCCGCCCTGCATTTCCGCCGGCGTGAGTTTGCCATCGCGGGCTTTTTGGCCGAGTTCTGCCACTTCGCGCGCGATGTCGAGCAACCCTTTGCGATTGGCATCGCGCAGCACCGGTACCAACAGACCGCGCGGTGTATTAGCGGCAATGCCAATATGACAATATTTTTTGAGAATGAGCGTGGCGCCGTCGGGCGCCAGGGATGCGTTGAAATCCGGGAAGCGAGCCAGCGCCACCGTCACAACTTTCACCAAGAAGGCGAGGAGCGTGAGCTTGGTGCCGGCGGCTTGCGCAGTCGCGCTCTGCGTTTTTCTAAACGCCTCCAAGTCGGTGATGTCGGCTTCATCGAACTGGGTGACGTGGGGCACGGTAATCCAGGCACGGTGGAGATTCTGTCCGATGCTGCGGCGTATTTTAGACAGCGGCTGGGTGTCGATTTCGCCAAATCGGGAGAAGTCCACGGTAGGCGCCGTTGGAAGCAACCCGACGGGCGCGGCTGGCGCGGTTGTTGGGGCGCTGGACAAGATTTTTTTGACATGACCCACGACATCCTCGCGCACGATGCGCGCGCGGCGGCCACTGCCTTGGACCGTGGCGAGATCGACCCCCAGTTCGCGCGCCAACCGGCGCATCGCAGGCCCGGCATGGATACGGGTGTGGGCCACGCTCTCTTCGGCGGGTCCTGCCGGGGCAGGACTGGCGGGCAGCAGCGGCTGGGCGGTGCTTACCACCGAGGGGGTGGTTGGCGGGGCCGCGACCGGCATCGGCGGGGTGCTGGCGGCGACTTCAACGATGGGCGTGCCGGTCGTGACTTTGTCACCGACCTTGAGCAGCACCCGCACCACGCGACCCGCGACAGGTGCCGGTATTTCCATGGTGGCTTTGTCACTTTCTAGTGTGACTAAGGGGCTGTCCAAGCTAATTTCGTCGCCCACTTGAACCAACACTTCGATGACGTCCACTTCCGCAAAATCGCCGAGCTCCGGCACGCGGATCGCGACCGCGCTGGCTGCCACCGGCGTGGGAGCCGAGGTTGGAGCCGAGGTTGGAGCCGAGGTTGGAGCCGAGGTTGGAGCCGAGGTTGGAGCCGAGGTTGGAGCCGAGGTTGGAGCCGAGGTTGGAGCCGAGATTGGAGCCGAGGTTGGAGCCGAGGTTGGAGCCGAGTTTGGAGCCGAGGTTGGAGCCGAGGTTGGAGCCGAGGTTGGAGCCGGCG
>CAIPNE010000906.1 GCA_903866355.1 uncultured Gammaproteobacteria bacterium | reverse complement strand
GTCTCAGTCTGCAACCCGGCATACTGGTGAAAGTGCTGGTCAACCTAGGCCGACTGATGGCCACTCGGCTGCGCCAAATGAACGACAAGGTACTGGGCGCCTCGCTATCGCTGCCGTTGCGCGCGGGTGATGCCGCGGGTGATGCCGTAGGCGGGTAGCCCATGTTGCCGGAAAGAACCGCAAGCCCCAGGCCACGCCGGTGGCCGTTGAAATTCCCCCGTCTAGGGCTTGCAGCCTGCGCTTGGTGGCTTGCGGCCGGTGTACTGGTGGCTAATTTTCTCGCCTTGTGGCCGGTGCTGCCTCAGGTGCCGGCGCAGCCCGGCATCGACTTCCAGTTCTACTGGGGCATCGCGCAAACGCGGCCCGACCTGCCGCCACAGCAAGCTAATCCCTATCGATATTTGATGCAGTACAACGCGCTGTTGGCGCAGCGGGTTGCCGCGAGTGGCGACCCGCTGCTGGTGCAGGCGCACGCCCTGCGGCCTGAGTTCGACCTGACCAACACCCCGTTGGTGTATGCGCTGGGGGCCTTGTATCCAGCACGTTACGCGCCTGCGCTGCGCTGGCACCGTGGGCTTAGCGTGCTCGCGTTTGGTCTTGCCGTGGCGGCCTTGCTGCCATTAACCAATGGCGCGGCGTTAGGGACGGTGGTGCTCACCGTGCTGCTGGCGGCCGGCTATTGGCCGTTCTGGTTGAATCTGGCGGTAGGTAATCTGGCGGCCCTGCAATTGGCGGGGTTGGTGGTTGGGATAGGGCTGGCACGCCGCACGCGCAGCTCACCCACGGCGGGTCTGCTCAACGTCGCGTGGCTCACGGCGTTAGTGCTGATCAAACCGAACATTGCCTTACCCTGCGCGTTGCTGTGGTGGTTTAGCTTGGCCCATTTGCCACGCGTTTGGCGTCTGCCTGCGCTGGCCGTCAGCGTGGCCTGCGCCGCCGGGCTGCTGACCTATGCAGCACGGTTTTTTGCCTCGCCAGCGATTTGGCTGGATTGGTTATGGGTGCTGTTTGGGGCCCCCAATCGGCTGGCTTATGACTATGCGCTGGGCAATGTGTCCAGTGCGCATTGGCTGGCTCAAACCACGGGGTTGAGCGTGCGAGTGATCGGTGCGCTGTTTTTGGCGCTCCTTGCGGGCGCTTTCGGCCTACAGGCCTATTGGCGTTGCCAGCGCGCCGCCCCTTGGGTGCCGGTGAAGGTGTCTGAACCGCACGAATGGGCTGCGATAGGGGTGGTATTAACCCTCGCCAGCGCGCCGGTGGTGTGGCCTCACTATGCGGTGCTGGCGATTATTCCTTTGGCTTGGCTGGCCCGCAGCGGTACCCGTGCGTGGCCAAAAATCGCGGCACTCTTGGGACTCTTGGCGATCGCCACGGTGCCCGCCGTGAAATGGCGTTGGCAGTTGGCACCCACCACCAGCGGCCTGCGGGTCATCGAAAGTCTCGCGTGGTTGCCCTTGGCGCTGGGGTTGTTGGGTTGTTCGGGTGCTGGATTGCCGATGGTGCGCGCAGCGAGCCACGAGGATTAGTGGGGCGAGGATTAATCGGGCCAAGATGACCTCGCGGGGTCTCCCGGCAGTGGCGCGTCATCTGTTTGCTTGTTGCAAGCAAATAACCACGCTGGGCATAATTACTCGGTGAATTTAGCCCAAAAAACCCTGCCCGCACGCCGCACCCAAGCACAGCGCACGGCGCTCTCGGATGCGCGAATGCTCGATGCCGCGGTGCAGCTCATTGTGGCCCGCGGGGCCATGGGGACGACGCTCAAAGAAGTGGGTGAACTCGCCGGCTACAGTCGGGGGCTGGCCAGCGCGCGCTTCGGCAATAAAGCCGCTTTGTTTGCCTTCATCGTGCGGGCGGTGAGTGAAGAATGGCTGGATTCTCTACGCGCGACGGTGCGGGCCCAAGTGGGTTTAGAGGCTATCTGCGCGGCGACCGATGCTCACTATTATTTTGTGCGCGACGGTGCGCACAGAATCCGCGCGTTCTACAGTTTGTGGTTCGATTCGATTGGTCCAGACGCGGCCCTTAAGCAGACCATCGCGCATGTGCACGAGCGTCGGCAACGCGACATCGAAGCCTGGATTCGCCGTGGCATCGCCGAAGGGAGTGTGGCTGCGGAGGTCCCAGTGACCGCCGT
>CAIPNE010000905.1 GCA_903866355.1 uncultured Gammaproteobacteria bacterium | reverse complement strand
TGAAAGTCAGCGCTCAAAGTGCGCGTGGAACGCCGCACGCAGCGCGCGCTCACCGCCGCCGGCGCGGCGGCGTGACGCGCGCACACCAGCCGGGCAATGCGCACCGGCAAATACAGCATGGGCGTGGTGTTCTGGGAGCCATGCGCCAAAAGTTGCACCACCAACTGAAACGCGGCATCCAGTGCCATGGGCGAGAGCAGAAAGTCGGCATCGTGGGGATCGGGCCGCAGCACGGCCTGCACCGCATCGGGCGTCACCCAGCCATGTGCCACACGCTGAAACGCGGGGCCATAGTGCAAACCGGCTTGCGCCGCCAGGGCGTAATGCGCCGGGTGGTCGAAGTCCGGCGCGCGCGTGGGCAGCGCGCTGCACGCCACGGCTGGCGGCGTGGACTGGCCTTCCTGCGGCACTTCCGCCTGCGCGTGCAGCGTCCAATCCTCGGCCGTCAATTCGGCGCGCGACCGCACGCTAAACTGACCCTCTTGCGCCACCCATTGGGTACGCACCAGCCGGGTGTTATCCCGCCCTAGCAGCAACGGCGCGCGCAGGTCTAAATCTAAAACCGTGAGCCACTCGCCGCTTTGATGACCCTGCGCCACCGCCAAGGCGAGTTCGGCAAAGCCCGCGGCCGGGAATACCACGGCGTCGCGCACGGCGTGGTCGGCCAGCAGCGGCAAGCGTTGGGTGTCGAGGGCGTTCTCCCACAAACCCTGATGCTGGGCGAGCGCGTGCCCCAACAAGGGGTTGAGCGCATGCCGCGCCAGCAGTCCCAAAGTCGCCGGGGTCACCGGGTGCCAGTAATGCTGACGCTGCCAGGCGTAGTTGGGTAAGGCGACCGGCGCCCGCGGACGGGGGAAAAATCGCGACCAGTCGGGCGTGGCACCGGCCACAATCGCCTGCGCCCCGGCGCGCCAAACGGCGGCGGCTGAGTCGTCTTGGCGGGTCAACGTGCTGAGCACCAAACCCGGCGCGCCGTGGTCTTGCACAGCCTGCCGCAAGTAGGTGTTAAGCACCGGATGCGGCCCGATTTCCAACAAGAGATACGCACCGTCTGCCTGCAGCGCGCTGAGCGCGGCGGCGAAGGCCACCGGTTGGCGAATGTTCTGCCACCAGTAATGGGCGTTGAGTGCGGTGCCCGACAAACGGCTGCCGGTCACGGCGGAATAAAAGGCGACCGGCGTATCCACGCCCGTGAGGTGGCTCAACGCGCTTCGCAAAGGCGCTTCAATGGGATCCATCAGCGGGCTGTGGAAGGCGTAATCCAACTTCAGCCGCCGGTAAAATATCTCATGCTGGGCAAGGGTTGCTTCTAACTGGGTGAGCGCTGCAGGCGCGCCGGCGAGGGTGCAATCGCAGCTGCTATTGGTGGCGGCGAGGCACAGTTGGTCGTCCAAACCTAAGGAGGTAATCAGGTCTTGTAGCGCCGCCGCACCGAGGCCTACCGCGCTCATGGCTCCGCTACCCCGGGTGGTGCCCTGTAGCCGGCTACGGTGATAAATCACTTCCACCGCGGCTTCTAGCGTCAGCGCACCAGCGGCCCAAGCCGCGGCAATTTCTCCCACGCTATGGCCGGTCACAGCGGTAGGCACCACACCCTGCGCGCGCAGCAACCGGGTTACCCCCACCTGCACGGCAAATAGCGTGGGCTGGGCGATTTCGGTGGCCGCATAACGGTTCTCGCCCGGCAGCCCCAGCAGCTCGTCCAGCAAGCAGCCACTCGTATGGGTCTGGAACAGGGCGTCGACTTCCTCGATGGCTTCACGAAACAACGGTGAAGTGGCCAACAAGCGACGGCCCATGCCCTCCCACTGCGCGCCGTTGCCCGAGTACACCAACGCCACCGCGACCGGCCCCGGCAGCGCGCGACCGGCGAGGAGGTCGAGCGGGGTGTCGGCACCCGTGCTGAAACGACGCAGCGCGCGGGCCACTTGGATCGCACTGCCCTGCACCAACACCCGGTGGGCTAGCTGGTCGCGTCGGAAATTTAATTGATAGGCAAGGTCTTGCAGCTTGGGGGGGCTCGGGCCCTCCAGCACGCCGGCCATTTGCGCCGCATTGGCGCGCAGCGCCGCCGCGTCGTGGGCGCTGATCAGCAGCGGCAGGCTGGCTGCGGACGCCAGCGCCGCGGCGGGCTTTTTATCCTCGTAGCTGGTCAGCACCACGTGCGCATTCGCGCCCCCAAAACCAAAGGAGTTCACGCCCACTACCAGCTGGCCGTCGGCGGGTAGCGCCCGATTGCGGGTGACGATGTCGAGATTCCACTCCGCCACCGGAATCTGCGGGTTGATCTGTTCGATGCCGATCGTCGCCGGCACTACCCGGTGAATGAGGCAGTGCAGCGCCTTAACCAACCCCGCGATGCCAGAGGCTGCTTCTAGATGGCCCAAATTGCTTTTGACCGAGCCCACCGGTAACGGGGAACTGGCCGGGCGGCGCATGCCCAGCGCCGCCCCGATCGCGTGCGCCTCGATGGGGTCGCCCACCGCCGTGCCGGTACCGTGTGCTTCGAGATAGTTGAGATCCGTGGCCTGCAATCCCGCCTCTGCGTAGACCCGCTCCAAG
>CAIPNE010000904.1 GCA_903866355.1 uncultured Gammaproteobacteria bacterium | reverse complement strand
GACACTTCGGGTCTCACCCCAAATGCTGTGGCAGCTGGAATAGCCTGCGTGAAGTTGAGCCATAGGCTGTCGAAATGATCGAGCCATAGGGCTAGGTTTCCACGATGAGTGGCTGGAATCAGCTTGATCCCGGCTATGAATTCTTGCCAGAGCAACGCGTAGTCAGCCTGCGCGCGCTTGTCGTCGTGGAACTCGCAGGCAACGGCTGGCACTGGGAAAATTGCGCGTGGTGCGAGGGCTTTTAGCGGGTATCGATACTTGAGATCACCTTCTGTGGGTGGTTCTTTCCGCAGTTGCTCAAATAAAGTTAGCTGACGAGAAGTGAAGTGGTTGAGCTTGTTAGCGCGGGTCTCAGAGGCTTGGTTGTAGCGCTCGAAGTCCTCTCTTTCAAAGCCCGATGCGACGCGGTCAGCGGTTGCGATGACCCATTGTAAAAATGAATCGGGTTTATGGTGCGCTGCGCTCGCGTTGATGAGGGAGTCGGTGGCGTTGCCTCCCAGACTGGCTTCGGCGTTGGTGCGGCCTACAAACGGTGTGGCGTCGGGGCCGAGCAAATCTGGCAAGTAGGGTTCAAGGAGATCGAATGCCAGCGCTGTATTGGCCGCATGCTTATGGCTGTGCCAACCACCCTCTTTGTGAAACGGGCAATAGAGCGTGAGGTGCGCCTGTAAGTCCCCGTGCGTCGCGAAGACCCGGCCGCGCTCTGCGAACTTGCCGAGATCGTGCAGATAGGCGGCCAGTGCCACGCGGGTAGATGCCTCCATTAACGGGTGTGACATAGACTCCTTACGGGGCAAAGTTGGTGTCAGGTGTTGCGCTCGAGGGGGGCGCTTGGATGCCTTTCCGATCCCAGAGTATTCCTTCTGCAGAAATAGCCAAGCTAAATCGTCGCGCCTTGCCCCCAGCATTCGCAATGAGGTAGGGACTGGCGGCTGGGCCGAGAGCCTGCCGTAGTTTTCGATGTAGGCGCGAGAGGTGCTGAGAAAAGAAGTTGCCGTCCACTCCGGCACGCAATCTGGCGAGCAAATTTTCTGGGATGCGAGTAGTGCCAAACGCGGCCGAGAGGTCGCGCAGGAACTGCGCCGACCACGCGGGGTCGGGCTGGTCCTTGATGGGCGCGGCCAGCGCGGGCCGACTGTCCCGGGCGCGCCAAGCGAAGACCGCAATAAGGGCAAATTCGGTGGGTGTGAGCGCGATTTTTTTGCCGGCTGCCGTCACCGTGTGGGTGAACACGTTCAAGCGCAGCGCGGGTGGCGACAGCGCCCTGCGAGCGGCGGAAACTGTGGCTCTGAAGTCGGTGGATCCTTCTAAAAATCCTTGTAGACCATGACGGAGGCTGACGAAAGGGATTTCTGCTAGGGAAACTTCGGCGCGGGCGGCGTCTAGTGCCAACGGCGGGTCCAGCCGGGACTGCAGAATATGTTGGTAGGGTGTGGGGTAGTAAAAATCTGGGTTGCTCTCATAAGGGTGCGACACCAGCACATGGCTTAGCCGGTCTTGTGGGCGTGCGAACAACGACAGCGCGTAGCCCAGATAAAACCCCATCGTTTTGCGACCTCCAGCGATTGAGACATGCAGGGCGGTGTCGCGCTCGGTGGTTAACTGCCGCACCACGCGGGTGATGAAATCTGCGGCCAGTTCGTTGTGCTCAGGTGTACGGATGTCGGCCAAGGGTTTGCCATCGGCGCCGGTGATCACTTCGATGCAGTCGGTTGTGAAGTGAATTGCGGGGAGCGCGTAATCCTCTCGCAAGCGCCGAAACCAGCCGGGTTGGTCGCTCAGTAAATTAAGCGTGGCCTGCTCAAAACCTAGGGTGGTGGTGATTAGTCGCACTTCAGTGGGCACGAACGGTGCTGCACCAGCGTTAGGCTTTACCGACAGTGCGTACAAGGTCTCGGTAATGACCTGCGGCGACATGCCGGTCACACTCAACAGAATTCGTCGTGGGTAGCTGGGGGGTGCTTCGGGATGTTGCATGGCTGCCTATATTTTTACTTTTGATAAAGCGTGCAAGACCTGACG
>CAIPNE010000903.1 GCA_903866355.1 uncultured Gammaproteobacteria bacterium | reverse complement strand
GGCCGGCTGCGCAACAGGATCGACCGGCAACACGGCCGCCAGCAGGTCGGCGAGTTCGTACCAGTGCGCACGCTGCCGGCGAAATTCCTCCTGCGCGTCAAACTCGAGATCATCCAGACGACGTCCACGCAACTGGCGAGCGAGTTCAGCGTGCTCACGTTGGGCGGCGGCGTAGCCATCCCGCGTGATATAGCAGGGCTGCTGACGCGGAGCCCGACGCCGGGGCGGGAGATCATCCTGCGTATCGGTTTCCTTGACGAAGGCGCGACTCATGGCGAGGGTTGTGCGGGGAGCGGCGGCGCGGTACGCAAAACCAACAGCACATTTTGGTGACCCCCGGCGCGCACGTGGCTGACCTCGCGGACGCTGACTCCCACGGGCAAGTGCAAGGGGCGGTCGCTACGCGCAACTAAAACCAGACTGCCGGTCGGCGAGCGCGCCAACGCGCCGAGCACATCGCGTTCGCTGGCCAGCATCGGCACGTGGCGATTGGCCGCGTAGACCATCAGCGTTGGGCTGACCCCAAAAGTCGCCAGCGGCGTGGCACCCGTGGCCGCTTGCGCCGCAGCGCTCGCCAAACGCGCATCGGCGTAGCGGTCTTTGGACCACAGCACGCCCGAGAGGGCGGCGCCCGGCCACAAACTTACGTTAAAAATACCCAAGGCCACGAGCGCCGCCAAACGTGGCTCACCCTCACGCAGCCGCGCAAAGAGTCCACCGGCCAAAATTAGACCCAGCGCCAGCGAGAGCACAACAGGGGTCAGCCAGCCCGACTGACCGCTCTTAACCAATAGCCAACCGGCACCGGCCACACTGGTCAGTAGTTGGAGGGCCAAGACCAGCCACACGAGCGGGCGGGCAGAGCGCTGCGTGGTAGCGGCTAGCGCCACCACCACCGCACGCGACGCCAGCAGCACCAAGGGCAGCAGCATCGCTAATAAATAAAAATAGCGATATTGCCGTCCCAGCGATAAGCCCACGCACGCAACCACGAGCGGCCACCACAACCAGCCGGTACCGCGGCGGGCCTCGCGCAAACCAAACAACAACACGCCCGGCACGGCCAGCGGCAACCACGGCACCAGCAGCTGTAAGGGCCGGTAGAAATAGTAGGGATCACCCCAGCGCGCAAACTGCGGCAACAAGAGCGATCCGGCGAGCTGGCTATCCGCCAATTGTGAGAAATCTACCCGCACAGACAGTACCAGCCACCAACTCCCGCAGAGCGCGGTCACGCCCAGCAGCCCCGGCCACAGGCGCAGCGCGCGCGCTGGCACTCGCCAACTGCGGCTCACGATAGCCGCCTGCGTAAACACGCCGAAGAGCGCCAGCACCGGCAGTTGTGGGCCTTTGCACAGCGTGGCTGCCGCCACCGCCAGCCACACCCACACGGCACCCGGCCAGTCGCGTTGCCCCACAATTGGCGGCCGTCGTAACTGCACGATGGCCGCGACCAACACCCCGCTGGTGCAAAAAGCGTAGAGCATGTCGGGGCGGGCTGCGTGCGCAAAGGTAAACACGCCGGCGCTGCTGGCCATCACCAGCCCAGCGAAGGCTGCGGTGATGCGATCAAACAACGCGGCACCCAACATCAGGGTTAATACCACCATGCCCACCGCGGCCGCAGCGGATACCGCGCGCGCGTGCCAAGCCCGGACGTCTGGCAGGCTGCCATCGAGGCGGGCCACGAGGCCGGTCAGCCAATAGTTGAGCGGTGGCTTTTTAAGGCGTGGCGCGCCGTTGAAGTACGGCAACAGCCAATCACCGCGCGCCGCCATTTCGCGGGTGGTCTGCACGACGAAAACTTCATGGGATTCCAGCGGCACTTGTTCCAGCGCCGGCACACACACCACTAACGCCAGCAAGACGATCCCCGCGCACGTCGTCCACCAGCGTTTGGGTGCATCGAGCAGCACTCGCCACCCGGCAGGAACTTCCTCAGTTTGCATGGGCAGTCGCCGCTCAGCGCGGGCCGTAGTCCTTCAGTTCGCTATCCCAGCGTGAATCCACCCGGTTGATGCTTTTGACCACCCCGGGCACTTGCGGGGCATACCACACGGTGGTGTTGGCGCCAGTTTCTAACATGCCGGCCTTTTGGTGGTCGTAGCACTCAATACGGAAGGCATCTAGCGTGCCGGCCGCCACCTTGACCGGCGCGTACTCCGCCACGGTGCATTTCAAATGGCCGGTCCAGCGCAGTCCGGCTACCGCGAGAAAACCCGTGTAGTCCGCGTCCCACGTTTTATTCAGCGCGAGCGGAAACTGCACCGCCGGATAATAGGGCTCGAAAATCACCAGTGGTTGACCATCCGGGCCAACCATTTTGGTGAGGTTGTAGCCGCCCGCCACACTCAACAGCGATTGAAATCCTTTGCAGTGGCTCACCAAATAGCCCATCTCATTGGTGGCGCTCACCTCCCAACGCTGACAGTCCACCGAGCCCACGCGCCCCACAAACTCCTGAAAACTTCCGACCCGCGGCACCGGCATCTCGGCCACCACCGCTTCGTCGACCAGCGAAATTGCGGGTAGATCAATATCTGCAGCGCCGGCCATGGGGAGGTAGGGGAGCAGCACGAGGGCGGCCCAATAAGGCATTTTCATGGTCTGCAGATCTCCGGGCTGGGCCGCAACGGTAGCCCGATCCCCAAAGCGAGGCAATCGGGCTTTGACACCTCGGCAGCTTGCCGCCTATGGTGGTTCGGGCTTTCACTGCAGGTAATTTGGCATGTATTTCGACACCGCACAGGGCATGCGCCCTGCCCCCCTAAAGCACAATCCCTTTAACGCCTTGGTCATGCCGCGCCCCATCGGCTGGATCAGCACACTCGACGCCAACGGCGTGGCGAACTTGGCGCCCTATTCATATTTCAATGCAGTGTCCGCCGACCCGCCGTTTGTCATGTTTTCCGCCAACGCCCCCGGCCCAGGCCAAAGCAAAGACACCTGGAAAAATTTGGCCGCCGTGCCCGAGTTTGTGGTGAGTCTGGTGTGCGAAGCCGATGGCATCGCGATGAACGCCACCTCTCAACCCTTTCCGCCGGGCGTGGATGAGTTCGCCGCCTGTGGCGTTGCCAGCCTGCCCTGCGAACGGGTGCGGCCACCCCGGGTGGCGAGCGCTAAGGCCGCGCTCGAATGTCGGGTCTACCAGTTTGTGCACCTGCCGAAGAGCGCTGACGGGCGAGAAAGCCATGTGGTGATTGGCGAGGTAGTGGGCATCCACATTGCGGATGACGTGATCCACGACGGCCGCGTCGACGAGCGTCTAATGGTCCCGCTGACCCGCTTGGGATACCTAAACTACGGCACTCTGGGCAAGGTTTTTGAGATGATCCGGCCTACCTGAACCCGGCGCGCTGCCGAGTTCTGGAAGACAGTTTTCGCCCACGGCCGCGGCCCCCAACGCCGCCGGCCTGGCCTTAACAAAGCACGTTAACGAAAAGGAAATTCCGCATGCACGCTTACACTTTTGACG
>CAIPNE010000902.1 GCA_903866355.1 uncultured Gammaproteobacteria bacterium | reverse complement strand
CGTGGTGTGGCCCATGCTATTGGGCTTGCATCGCGCTCGCTGTTTTTTACTGACTGGCCAGATATTGTCGGCGAGCGAGGCGCTTCATTTGGGGGTGGTCAACGAAGTTTTGCCGCAGGCGGAATGACTCAAACGAGCCTGAGAACTGGCGCGTAGCGTACGAGCACGCCCTTCGCTGACCACGCGCCTAACCCGCGTAGCTATGTTGATGCAGGGACTACCGCTACAGCGCCGCCAAGACCTTTTCGGCTTGGGCAAAAACGCTCTGCCAGTCTCCGGGGCTAGGTTGGCGGATGGCCTGCATGCTGGGATACCAAGCCTGCACGCGGGCATCCGTGGCGTAGAGCCAGTAGGGCTTGTATTGCAGGAGATTGAGCACCGGCTTGCCGAGGCTAGCGGCTAAATGGGCCAACGCGCTGTCGGTCATGACCACCATATCGAGGTGGGCGACGGCCGCGGCCGTATCCGCGAAATTCTCCAGACTACCGGCCAGATCGCAGACGAGTGGCAGCGCGCGGTGGGTTTGCAAATCTTGTTGGCAGGGCCCTTTCTGCAAGCTATACCATTGCAGAGCCGGGTTTTCTGCGAGCTTAAGAAACCGCTCCAGCCCGGTCGCCCGCTTTGCGTTGTCTTTAAATGTCAGGCTACCGCTCCACACGAAGCCAATTTTTTTTCGACCCGGCGCGTGCTGTGCTAACCAAGCAAATTTGGTCGCGGCCGCCACCGGAATATGCAGCGCCGCGGGTGGCGGTACGTGGTGGTCGTCAATGGCTAACAAGCCCAGCAGCGACATCAGCGGGCAGTAGTAGTCGGCTGCGGGTAGCGCGCCGGCGGGGTGCACCAGCGTGACCCCCAGTTGACCCAACAGCGCGTGCAATTCGGGCTGACACGCCAGGCTCAGCGCGCAAGTGGGATAACGGGCTTTGAGCGGCGCGAGTAGGCGTGCCGCGAGCAGGGTGTCACCAAAACCCTGCTCGGCGGTGAGCAGCAGGTGGCGGTGCTGAAGTTCTTGGCCGCGCCAGCGTGGGCAGTCGACCTGCGGGACCGGCAGGGCGTCCAACTCCCAACGGGCTTCGTAGTCCTGCCACGCCGGCACAAAATTCCCCAGATGCAAATTGGTCAGCGCGCGCTCCCACCGCCAAATCGCGGGGGCGTCTTCGAGTTGCAACAGGTCGTTGAGGATGACCAGTGCGGCCTGTGGCTGGCCGGCTTCGCGCAGGGTCACTGCGTGGTTGAGGCGCAGTGTGGCGTCGCCGGGTGCCAGCGCCACCGCGCGTTGATGGCAGTCCAAGGCCTCGGCTACTCGGTCACAGTCTTTTAGCGCATTGCCCAGATTGCTCAGCACACCCGCTTGGTTAGGCCGTAGGGCTAGCGCGCGGTGGTAGCAGGCAATCGCCGCCGGATAGTGACGCAACGCGCGCAGTAGCACGCCAAAGTTGGCCCACATCCCGGCGTCGTTGGGATGTTGCTCCAAAAACGCCGGGTAGGCCGCGAGCGCCGCCGGGAATTGGCGGCGCTGCTGCAGACTTAAAAGGTCTTCCCGGCGCACTGGCAAAAAGTAGTCGGGGCAGTGCTTACGGCGCGTCCAGCCGGAAAACCGGCAAATGTTGTCCATTGGGATGTGCCACGAACGTCACGCTAACCGCCGCGCCAATTTCAACCTGTGCGGCGGTCGTGTTGATGAGGTTGCTGATCATTTTTAATCCGGCCTGTTCCACCAGTTCTACTTCCACCACCAGATAAGGCACTTTGGCAAAAGCTGCCGGGTGCACCGGGTGGGTAATTTCGGTCCAGGTCGTGAGGTGCCCGCGCCCGCTGAGTAGCGCCCACTCGTGTTTTTGCGACTGGCAGTCCAAGCACAGCGGCGCTGGCTCCCAACGCAAACGGCGGCAGTCCAGACAGCGCTGCACGCGCAGTTCGCCCACATTGGCCGCAGCCCAATAGGGTTCGGTGCCAAATTCCGGAATAGGGTAGGGGAAGGTGTCGAGGGTGCTCATCGGTCGTGCCTCAGGATCATGGCCGAAGTGGGTACCGCGTTACCGGCGGCGATAAACGCATAACGCGCGTCTTTAACCTGACAGCGCGCGACGCCGCGCAACTGCCGTACCGCTTCAATATTGTTCTGCATGCCGTGGAGGTAGCCTTCGGACAGATTACCGCCGCTGGTGTTCATGGGGAGTTCCCCGTCTGGCCAGCGCAACCGTCCGTTGCCCACAAAATCTTTGCCTTCACCACGTTGGCAAAAACCGTAATCCTCGAGTGCCATCAGCACCAAAGGCGTGAAATGGTCGGAGATAAACGCCACGTCAATGTCGGCTTGGGTAATCCCGGCATCCCGAAATATGTGTTTGGCGATGACGGTGGATTCGCTGTGCACGCTGTCCATGTCTTTCACGATAGAGCGATGATTCCACGCGCCGCCACCAAAGCCGATGCCTGAAATATAGACCGGCGAGTGTGCCAGATCGCGCGCGTGGTCGGCCCGGGTAATCACGACGGCGGCCCCGCCATCGGTTTCCAAACAGCAATCGAGCAAGTGCAGCGGTGAGGCGATCATGCGGGAATTCTGGTGGTCCTCGAGGGTCATCGGGCGGCCGTACATCATGGCGTTGGGATTGAAGTTCGCATGCTGGCGACAGGCCACGGCGATTTCTCCAAAGTGCTCACTTTTTGTCCCGTAGAGGTGCATGTGCCGACGCGCCGCGAGTGCCACCATTTGCGCTGGGCTAAAAAGTCCGTAGGGCGACTGATAACTGTGTAAACCCGCCGCGCCTGCGGCATTTGAGGCTTGGCCAAACCGCGCCGTGCCGCGGCCCGAGCGCTCGTTCATGGCGCGAAACGCCACTACCGTGCGCGCCTGCCCGGTGGCCACGGCCATCGCGGCGAGCAGAATGGTGCCGACCGGCCCGCCGCCGCCGCCGTAGGCCACTTCGCCTGTAAAGCGCAATTCGGGAATTCCGAGATTGCGCGCGATATCGACCGGATCGTTGTTGTCCATGGTGTATTTGGTCAGCCCGTCGATGTCTGAGGGCCGCAGCCCCGCATCGGCGATTGCCGCACCAATGGCTTCGCAGGCGAGGGTGAGTTCACTGCGGCCAGAATCGCGCGAGTACTCAGTGTGACCAATCCCCACAATGCAGGTTTTGTCGCGTAGAAGTTCCATAGTGTGTCCTAGCGATTGAGATGGGCGCCGACCAGCGCCCCAATGATGTGACAGGGTTCTTCCCAAGGATTTAGCCAGCGATGCTGGGTACCATTTTGGACCACGACATCACCGGCGGCGAGCGCCGTTTTAGATCCATCGTCGAGTTCAAGTACACAGCGCCCCGACACCACATAGAGCATGTCGGTGGACGCGGAACGGT
>CAIPNE010000901.1 GCA_903866355.1 uncultured Gammaproteobacteria bacterium | reverse complement strand
TCTGCCATGCGCTGGCCGGTTCCGATTTTGGCGGCGGGGTGGTGCAGAATTTTGGTTCCCCGCGGGAAGTGCTGCTCCGTCTACCACCCCAACAGGCGGTGGACGCGGCCGACGCCAGCAGTAAAGATGTTGGCGCCCGCGTGGCGAAGCTCTTGCCGCAAGCCGAGGTGCGCCGGGTAGAATTTGTGGGCCCGCAGGTGGGCGAGGAACTGGCTGAAGACGGCGTGATCGCATCGCTAATAGCGCTCGGCGGCATCCTGATTTACGTCATGCTGCGCTTCACCTTTAAGTTTTCCATTGGGGCCATTGTGGCTACCTTGCACGACGTGCTGGTGATCGTGGGGTTCTTCTCAATAACGCGCATGGAGTTCGACCTCAACGCCTTGGCGGCGGTGCTCGCGGTGATGGGTTATTCGCTCAACGACACCATCGTCATTTTCGATCGTATCCGCGAGAATTTCCGCAGCATGCGTACCGCGGAGCCCATCAAGGTGATGAATCTCTCCCTCAATCAAACGCTGAGCCGAACCATCAATACCGCTTTGGTGACCACGCTTTCTGTGCTGTCGCTATTCTTCTTGGGCGGTGAACTCATCCATGGTTTTGCCACGGCGCTGATCCTCGGCCTTGTGGTGGGCACTTATTCTTCGATTTACGTGGCGAGTTCGATGGTGCTGGCGCTGGGTGCGACCCGCCAAGAACTGTTGCCGGTCCAAAAAGAAGGTTCGGAGATCGACTCTCGCCCGTGAACGCCGGCTTGCGGATTGTTGCCGACCGCGTGATCGCGCAGGCGCAAACGGCTTTTAGTGCGTGCGGTAGCGTGACGAGCGTCGATGGACGCCAACTCAACGCAACACTCCTGCGTACCGCCGACATCCTACTGGTGCGCTCGGTCACCCGGGTTGACCGTCAGTTGCTAGCGGGTACTGCCGTGCGTTTTGTGGGTACCGCGACCGCCGGTACCGACCACATCGACCTCGATTATCTAAAATCCCAAGGTATTGGTTTTGCCGCGGCAGCGGGCTGCAACGCGCGCGCAGTGGGTGAATATGTACTGGCCTGCGTGCTGGCGCTGGCACTGCAGACCCACCGCCCGCTGCGTGAAATGCGCTGTGCCATTGTGGGCTGCGGCCATGCTGGGCGCGCCGTAGAAGCCTTATTGACGGCCCTTGAGGTGCATTGCCTACGCTACGACCCGCCGCGCGCGGAACGTGAAGGCACGGCCGGCTTTGTTGGCCTAGACGAGGCGCTGCGCGCAGATATTGTGACACTACACGTACCCCTTACCCGGAGCGGCGAGCATCCCACGCTAGGACTGTTGGGGCGCGCCGAACTCGCTGCGCTGCAACCCGGCGCGCTGCTGATCAACGCGGCGCGTGGTGGGGTTGTGGACGAGACCGCTTTGCGCGCGTGGATAGGATCAGGTCGCTGGCTGGCCGCCATCGACTGCTGGCAAAACGAGCCACAGATCAACGCCGATTTACTACGCTGCGCGTGGGTGGCCACACCGCATATTGCGGGGCACACACTGGACGCGCGGCAACGCGCTACCCAGCAATTACGCGCGGCCCTGCTGGCGTGGCTGGTGATCCCGGATGACGCCAATGGGCTGGCGGCGCTGCCGCCCCTGAGTGCGCTAAATGTCGCGGATAAATCGGGCTTGGACGCACTGTGTGCGGCGGTTTTTCATTGTTGCAACCCATTGGCGGACACTCCCCGTTTGCGGGCACTCGCCGGCGCGGACACCACCACGACCGCTGCGCCTTTCGATGCGTTACGCGCCCAAGCCGGCGCGCGGCGTGAATTCACCGGGCAATCGGTTGCGATCCACCAAGGGGACTCCGATACTGCAGCCCTTCTTCAACGCCTAGATTTTCCGCTGGTATCCGCATGACCGACTCAGAACCTTCCGCGGCGCCCGTTTGGGGCACCCCCCTTGGCGACCGCGCTATCCGCGTGATGCTGCTCGGCTCTGGCGAGCTCGGCAAAGAAGTTGCGATAGAAGCGCAACGCCTCGGCCTGGAAGTCATCGCGGTTGACCGCTACCCCAACGCGCCTGCGATGCAAATTGCCCATCGCTCGCATGTCATCGACATGCGCGACGGCGATGCCTTGGCGGCGTTGGTGGCGGCCGAACGACCACATTTTATTCTGCCCGAGGTGGAAGCCATCGCGACCGATCGGCTGCTGGCCTTAGAGGCTCAGGGGTGGCGCGTTGCGCCCACCGCGCGGGCGGTCGCGCTGACGATGGACCGCGAAGGTATTCGTCGACTCGCCGCGGAAACCCTCGGGCTGCCGACCACGCGCTACGAGTTTGCGGGCACGCCGGAGGACTGTCTCGCAGCGATTCACCGCATTGGACTGCCCTGCGTGGTCAAGCCGGTGATGAGTTCCTCGGGCAAAGGACAGGTTGTGGTGCGGCACCCGGATGCGATCGCCGATGCGTGGGCCACGGCAGTGGGCGGCGCACGGGCGGCGGTTCCGCGCGTTATTGTTGAGGGGTTTATCGAATTTGATTACGAAATAACGCTATTGACCGTGCGGCACGTTGGGGGCACGAGCTTTTGTGAACCCATCGGCCATCTCCAGATCGATGGCGATTACCGCGAGTCTTGGCAGCCCCAGCCCATGAGCTCGGTAGCCCGCGCGCGGGCTGAGACCGTGGCCTGCGTGGTCACCGAGGCACTGGGCGGCTACGGGCTGTTTGGCGTAGAGCTTTTTGTGCGCGGGGAAGACGTTATTTTTAGCGAAGTCTCGCCGCGACCGCACGATACCGGTATGGTCACCCTCGTGGGGCAGCCATTGTCTGAATTTGCCCTGCATGTGCGGGCGGTTCTGGGTTTGCCCATCCCCGTGATTGAACAATGGGGCCCGGCGGCGTCGGTGGCGGTGCTCGGGACTGGCGAGGGGCAGCAGATTGAGTACCACGGCATCGCTGCCGCCTTGGCCGAACCCACCACTGAGGTGCGTGTGTTCGGCAAACCCGCCGTGCACGGCCATCGCCGGTTGGCGGTGACACTCGCACGCGGCGGCGACATTACCGAAGCCCTAGCGCGCGCACGTCAGGCCGCAGCCTGTATCCACGTCGACATTAAACCCTGATAAACAAGGAAGCGACCATGCGAATGATGCATACCATGCTGCGGGTGACGAACTTGGACCGCGCGCTCAATTTTTATTGCGACGTGTTGGGGATGACCCTCATCCGGCGGCGGGATTATGCCGAGGGGCGTTTCACTTTGGCGTTTGTCGGCTACGGCGCGGAACCAGACTCCACCGTGCTAGAACTCACCCACAACTGGGACACGGACGCTTATGAACAGGGCTCTGCTTATGGGCATATCGCCATTGGGGTGAGTGACGTCTATGCGACCTGCGAGCACATCAAGGCGCGCGGCGGCAAAGTGGTTCGCGAAGCGGGCCCCATGAAAGGCGGCAAGACCGTCCTGGCGTTTGTGGAAGATCCCGACGGCTACAAGGTTGAAATTCTGCAAGACGAACCCAACCCGGGGTGAGGCAATCCTGCCGTCGCCTCAGGCCTTTATGCTAAAGTCACCATCGGTTTTTCAATGGCTCGCGGTGCACTCGCGCGCACCCTTATCTGTGAGGTTTGTCGAATGAAGCGGCTAATTCCGTTCAATTTAGTCTTGGTCGGGTTGCTTTTCCTTTCTGGAATCGTGCCCGCGCAAGCCCAAAACGATCCCACCAAAATCATCCAAGAGACCACCTCGGCGGTTGTGGCACGAGTCAAAACCGAGAAAGCCGCTCTCCGGGCCGCCCCTGCCAAAATGTATGCGCTGGTGGCCGAGATGATTTTCCCGCACTTCGATTTCAATATCATGTCGCAGTGGGTGTTGGGCCCGGCGTGGAAGACCGCCGATGAAGCCACGCGGAAAGCCTTCGTCGAGCAATTTCGTAAGCTTCTGGTGCGCACTTACGCCACGGCGCTGCTGGAGTACTCCGATGAAACAATGGAATACCCGCCAGTAGAACCATCCCACAATCCCAAAACGGCGACAGTTAAACAAAATATTGTTCAGACTGTCGGCAAAGTGCTGCCCGTGGTCTATCGCTTGCACGAAGAAAACGGTGAGTGGCAGGTCTTCGACGTCGAAGTCGATGGCATTAGTTTGGTGAAGACTTTTAAATCATCCTTTTCTCAAATCCTCAACGAAGGCGGCGTCGACGAACTGTTAAAGAACCTCAAGGCCAAGAATCGAGATTTAGGCGCTTGAAGCGGGTTGGACGGTGGGTTGCGCCGATTGGCAATTTCTCATGACTAAAGAAGATATCAAGTCGCTGCTCGAAGCCGGTTTGGTGGGCGCCCAAACCCACATCGAAGGGGACGACGGCGTTCATTTTGCGGCGCGCGTTGTGTTTGCCGGGTTTGCTGGCCTCAACTCGGTGAAGCGGCACCAACTGGTTTACGGCGCACTGGGCGGCCACATGGGGCAGGCAATCCACGCCTTGTCCATTCAAACTTACACCCCGGAAGAGTGGCAGCAGCAGCAGCCGTTCGCGACGCTCTGAGCGCGCCACTGCATGGATAAGCTCATCATCCAAGGCGGCGCGCGGCTCCGCGGGGAAATTCGCATTTCCGGGGCAAAAAACGCAGCTCTCCCGATCCTTGCGGCAACCCTGCTAGCGAGCGGACCGGTGACGGTTTGCAATATGCCGCATCTCCACGACATCACGACCACCATGGAACTCCTCGGCCGCATGGGGTTGGAACTCACTGTCGACGAAAAAATGAACGTGCACGTGGATGCCTCAACCATCCGCGAGTTCTTCGCGCCTTACGAGTTGGTGCGCACGATGCGCGCTAGCATTCTGGTGCTCGGCCCGCTGCTCGCCCGTTTTGGGCGCGCCGATGTCTCACTGCCCGGCGGTTGCGCAATCGGCTCGCGTCCCGTGAATTTGCATCTGCAGGGTCTCGCCGCAATGGGCGCTGATCTCACCGTGGAGGGTGGCTACATCCGGGCCACGGCCAAACGCCTGAAAGGGGTAGACCTGTGGATGGATTTGGTGACGGTCACCGGCACGGAGAACCTCATGATGGCCGCCACTTTGGCGCACGGGGTCACCGTCATCCGTAACGCCGCGCGTGAACCCGAAGTCGTTGATCTGGCGAACTGCCTCATCAGTATGGGCGCGCGCATTGAGGGTGCGGGCACCGATACCCTGCGCATTGAAGGGGTTGATGAACTGGGCGGGACTACCTACGAAATTCTCCCCGATCGCATCGAAACGGGTACGTATTTGGTCGCTGCCGCGATGACCGGTGGTCATGTCAAACTCAAGAACACCCGCCCCGGTCTGCTCGAAGCTGTCATTTCCAAGCTCACCGAAGCCGGCGCTGAGATAATTTCTGGCGAAAACTGGATTGAACTCCGCATGGACGGGCGGCGCCCGCGCGCGGTCAGCCTGCACACCTCCCCTTACCCCGGCTTTCCCACTGATATGCAGGCTCAGTTCACGGCGCTCAACGCCATGGCTGAGGGCACGGGCGTCATCACAGAATCGGTTTTCGAAAATCGGTTTATGCATGTGCTGGAATTACAGCGCATGGGCGCGCAGATCAAAATAGAGGGCAATACCGCTATCACCACCGGCGTCGCGCAACTCAAAAGCGCACCGCTAATGGCCACCGATTTGCGCGCATCCGCGAGTTTGGTGCTGGCAGGTTTGGTTGCAGAGGGCGCCACCGAGGTCGATCGCATTTATCACATCGACCGCGGCTACGAGACCATTGAAGAAAAACTTTCCAACCTCGGCGCGCAGATCCGGCGAGTGCCTTCCTGAGCCGCCCACGGCATCGGCGGGCAAAATACCAGTCATGAACAGTCTTTCCTCCAGCGACCAACTCGTACTCGCCCTGTCGAAAGGGCGAATCCTCAAAGAAACGCTCCCCTTGCTGGCCAGCATTGGGATTGCGCCATTGGACGACCTCTCCGTCTCGCGCAAGCTCATTTTGGACACCACCAAACCAGATATTAAGCTGGTCGTGGTGCGGGCTAGCGATGTCCCGACCTATGTGGAATATGGCGCGGCTGATTTGGGTGTGGCCGGGAAGGATGTTCTGCTGGAATACGAAGGCACCGGTTTCTATGAACCCCTAGACCTGCAAATTGCGCGCTGCCGGCTAATGATCGCCGGGCCGGTCGCGCCGACTGCCGTGCCCACAAAATTGCGGGTTGCCACCAAATACGCGGGTATTACCCGGCGGTGGTATGCGGAACGCGGCGTGCAAGTTGAAGTCATCAAACTCTACGGCGCAATGGAATTGGCGCCGCTGGTTGGACTTGCCGATCGCATCGTCGATTTGGTCGACACCGGCAATACGCTCCGGGCTAATGGTTTGGCGCCACTGGAACACATTTGCGACATTAGCTCCCGGCTCATCGTCAACAAAGCCGCCATGAAAACCAAGCACGCTCGGGTGACGGCGCTGGTTGCCGCGCTAAGCGAAGCCGTGGCCAAAGCCGCCGCGCGGCGTCCGCGATGAGTTATTCGCTGCGGCGGTTGTCTACCCGGGAACCGGATTTCCAGCGCCAACTCGCGCAGTTGCTGGCCACTGATACCGCCGCTACCGAAGACGTGCAGCAAACCGTGCGCGAGATTATTCAGGCAGTACGCACGCGCGGCGATGCTGCGCTGGTGGAGTACACCAACCGCTTTGACCACCGAAACATCGTCGCGGCAAGCGAGCTGGAGCAGCGTGATGTGGCCGCCAGTCGGGCACGCGTAGATCCCGCTGTGCAGGGTGCGCTCGAGGCTGCGGCAGCCCGCATCCGCACCTATCATGCCCACCAACAACAGCCTTCGTGGGACTACACCGATCCGGACGGCAGCGTGCTGGGTCAACAGGTTACGCCGCTCGATCGTGCCGGCATTTATGTGCCTGGTGGTAAGGCCGCTTATCCATCCTCGGTCCTGATGAACGCCATTCCGGCCAAGCTTGCGGGCGTGGGTGAAGTCATCATGGTCGTGCCAGCTCCCCACGGCCTGATTGATCCCGTGGTGCTGTGCGCGGCCGATATTGCGGGTGTGGATCGGGTGTTTTCGATCGGCGGTGCGCAGGCGGTTGCGGCGTTGGCTTACGGTACGGACACCGTGCCGGCCGTGGACAAAATTGTGGGCCCGGGCAATATCTACGTGGCGACCGCCAAAGCCCAAGTTTTTGGCAAGGTCGGCATCGATATGATCGCCGGACCTTCCGAGATCCTGATCGTGTGTGACGGCTCCACCGACCCAGATTGGATCGCGATGGATCTTTTCTCGCAGGCTGAACATGATGAACAGGCTCAGGCCTTACTGATTTCCCCGGATGCGGCATTTCTATCCCGGGTGGCCGCGAGCATTGAACGTTTACTGCCAACGCTGGAACGCGCGGCGATTATCGCCGCAGCACTGACCCAGCGCGGCGCGCTCATTGAGGTGCGGGATTTAGACGAAGCAGTGGGGTTGGTGAACCAGATAGCACCGGAGCACTTGGAACTTTCGGTCGCCGATCCACGCGCCCTGTTACCCCTAATTCGTCACGCCGGGGCCATTTTTTTGGGTCGTTACGTTGCGGAGGCGCTGGGCGATTACTGCGCTGGACCCAATCATGTGTTGCCCACTGCCGGCACGGCACGTTTTTCTTCGCCCCTGGGGGTTTACGATTTCCAGAAGCGCACTTCCATTATCGAGTTGAGCCCGCGGGCGGCATCCGAACTTGGCCGCCTCGCCGGTACGTTGGCCCGCGCCGAGGGACTGACCGCCCACGCACGCTCCGCCGAATACCGCATCATGCCGGGCGAGGTCGATGGCGAGGATGTCGGGCGCGGCGCTTACTAGACTGCCCATGGTTCGCAAGCTGCCGCACGTGTGTTTAGTGATATACTCGCGCCCGCCGCGCGGGAACTCCATTAAGATCCGCCCGCCCGCTTTGAGGCCATCCGTTCATCGGTAGCGCAAGGCGTGGAAAATCAAAAATGAGCTTCGTCCCGGCGGAGCAGTGCCCCGCTTTAAACCCGGCAGGGCCTAGTAAATCAGGAGACTTTGGACACCATGCGTGACGACGCCGTCGATACTCGCAGACGCCGCTTTCTCACCGGCACGACAGTCGTGATCGGGGGAATTGGTGCCGCTTTTGCGGCCGTGCCATTTATTTCGTCTTTTCAGCCTAGCGCTAAAGCCAAAGCTATTGGTGCGCCCGTCGATGTGGACATTAGCAAGCTCGAGCCGGGCCAGCGTCTGATCCAGAAATGGCGCGGCAAACCCGTGTGGGTGGTGCGCCGCACCGACGAAATGCTGGAGAACCTCAACACTTTCGAACCTACCGCGCTGCGTGACCCGCAATCGGACCAATCCGAGCAGCCTAAATACGCCAAGAACGTTTGGCGCTCCGAGAAACCGGAATATTTAGTGTTGGTAGGGGTTTGCACGCATTTGGGTTGTTCCCCTAGTTACGTTCCGGATATGAGCGCGCCCGATGTCGGCGCCGGTTGGAAAGGCGGCTTTTTCTGCCCTTGCCATGGCTCAAAATTCGACTTGGCGGGCCGCGTTTACAACGGGGTTCCGGCACCCTCCAATCTGGTTGTGCCGCCCTATAAATTTTTGTCGGAAGGCAAGTTGCGGGTGGGCGAAGACAACGGGGTTTCGGCATGAACGCAATCACTAAACGGCTAGTAGATTTACGCGACTGGGTAGACGAGCGCTTCCCGCTGATGTCGCTATGGAACGAGCACCTAGCGCAGTATTACGCGCCCAAAAATTTCAACTTCTGGTACTACTTCGGCGCCCTGTCGCTGGTAGTGTTTGGCCTGCAGATCGTCACCGGCATTTGGCTGGTGATGAACTACAAGCCCGACGCCGATCTGGCCTTCGGATCAGTCGAATACATCATGCGCGACGTCGACTGGGGCTGGCTCATTCGCTATCTCCATTCTACTGGCGCGTCGGCATTCTTTATCGTCATCTACCTGCACATGTTTCGGGGTCTGATGTACGGATCATTTAAAAAACCCAGGGAACTTCTCTGGATCCTCGGCATGCTGCTCTACCTGATGCTGATGGCTGAGGCCTTCATGGGTTACTTGCTGCCGTGGGGACAAATGTCTTACTGGGGCGCGCAAGTCATCATTTCCTTGTTCGGCGCTATTCCGGTCATCGGTACGACGTTGTCGGAATGGATTCGTGGGGATTACGTGGTCTCCGACATCACACTCAATCGGTTTTTCTCGCTGCACGTTATTGCGCTGCCCTTCGCCATAGCCGGACTGGTGCTGCTGCACATTCTGGCACTGCACGAAGTGGGCTCCAACAATCCAGACGGCGTGGAGATCAAGAAACTCAAAGGGCCCGACGGACATCCGCTGGATGGCATCCCGTTTCACCCCTACTACACGGTCAAGGATCTGATGGGCCTCTCGGTGTTTCTCATTCTGTTTTCGGCAGTGGTTTTCTTTGCGCCGGAAATGGGTGGGTATTTTATTGAGGCCAACAACTTCATCCCGGCTAACCCCATGCAGACGCCGCCGCATATTGCCCCGGTGTGGTATTTCACGCCGTACTATTCAATTTTGCGGGCCAATACCATCAACTTCTTGTGGATCGACGCCAAAGTCTGGGGCGTAATTTTCATGGGGCTGGGTGTCTTGATTTTCTTCCTGCTCCCTTGGCTCGACCGCGGCGCTGTAAAGTCCATTCGCTATCGAGGACCGTTGTTTAAGGGTGCGCTGGGCATCTTTGTGGTGGTCTTTCTCATCCTTGGGTACTTAGGCTTATTGCCGCCCACGCCGGAGCGCACGCTGGTGGCGCAGGTGTGTACCGTTATTTATTTCCTGTTCTTCCTACTGATGCCCATTTACACCAGCTTGGACAAAAACAAGCCTGTGCCTGAGCGAGTGACGAAGTAATGCGTAGGTTAATTGCAACTCTCTTGTTGGTATTGGCACCGCAGTTGGCCCTGGCGAATGAGGGGGGGCTAAAACTGCTGAAGGCCGATGTCGATTTGAATGACACCGCCTCGCTCCAACGCGGCGCCAAAATGTTCGTGAATTACTGCGGCAGTTGTCATTCTGCAGCCTACATGCGCTACAACCGCGTGGGCGCCGATCTAGGCATCCCAGAGGAAGTCCTCAAAACCAATCTGATGTTTACAACCGACAAAGTGGGCGAGCCGATGCGCGCTGCGATGCCGGTGGCGGATTCCCAAGAATGGTTTGGGGTGACGCCGCCCGACCTCTCCGTCGTAGCGCGGTCGCGCGGCGAAGACTGGTTGTTCAGCTACTTAAACGGCTTTTACAGCGATGCCTCCAAAAGCACTGGCGTGAATAATTTGTACTTCCCCAGTGCTGCTATGCCACACGTGTTATGGGAATTGCAGGGCGTGAATCGGGCGGTTTTTAACACCCATACCAACCCTGAAGGTGTGCAGACTCAGGTCTTTGAGAAATTCGAAAACGAGATCCCCGGGACCCTCGATGAAGCTCAATATCGTCGTGCCACTCGCGATCTCGTCAGCTTTATGGTTTATATGGGTGAGCCGGCTAAACTGGTGCGCTACGCGCTGGGTGTGAAGGTCATCGGATTTTTGTTTATTTTCTTTGTGGCGGCGTACCTGCTGAAACGCGAATATTGGAAGGATGTGAATTGAGAATACTGGAAGGACGTGCTTTGAGATGACGGCCCCTACAAATCGGCGCTCCCTCCTCACACTTTACGCGGAGGCCGCCGATCCCACGGGGCACGCCGTTCGTATCGTGCTCGCTGAAAAAGAAGTCGGCGCGGATATCCAATACGTGACGGCGGAAACTAAGCCTGAGGACCTCAACCACCTCAATCCTTATCAGCAAATCCTTACGCTCATCGACCGTGATCTGGTGCTTTACGACGCCACCATCATGATCGAGTATCTCGACGAGCGTTATCCGCATCCACCCCTGATGCCCATGGATCCTGTTTCCCGCGCTAGCAACCGGCAACTGCGCCAACGCGTGGCGGCCGAGCTCTTGGGTGTGGCCAAAGATCTCGGTAGCTCAAATGCAAAAAGCGCGGCGGCCGCCGGCCGTGTCATTCGGGACAATTTGCACGCGATTGCGCCGATTTTCGCTCAGCGGAAATTTTTCTTATCAGATGAATATTCCCTCGTAGATTGCTGCCTAGCGCCGCTGCTGTGGCGGTTGCCTCTGTTTGGCATCAAGCTGGATCCTCAGGCGAAGCCGCTCCTCAAATACGCTGAAGCGCTGTTCACGCGCAAGGCGTTCAAAATGAGCCTCTCACCGGCGGAACGTGGCTATCCGACGGCGAACTGAGCGATAACTGCCATGACGTCTACTAAGCCCTATCTGATTCGCGCAATCTACCAATGGATAGTAGATAACGGCCTGACGCCGCACCTGCTGGTCGACACCCGATCACCGCACGTCAGCGTGCCCAAACAGTACGTTAAGGACGATTCCATCGTGCTTAACCTAGCGCCAGGGGCCGTGCGCGATCTCCAGCTGGGCGATGAGTTTATTGGTTTCAGTGCACGCTTTGCGGGTGTCTCTCAGGAGGTCTTTGTGCCGGTCGGCGCCGCCCGCATGATTTTTGCGCGCGAAAATGGGCAGGGCATGGCCTTAACGGAAGACCCCGTAGACGCAACCTCAGACGCCGCGGTAACGCCGCCTCCCACCCCACCGCCCGCGCCGGGTGGTGGTAAGCGAGGCGGTCATCTAACCCGCGTTAAATAGACCTAATAGGTCTTGCCTGTCGGCTCAAACAGCTTGACCACTTTTTGTACGCCGGACAGCCCCGCAACCACCTCCGCGACTGCATCGCCGGTAGCTTTGTCGATCACGCCCATCAAATAAACCACACCATTTTCGGTGACTACTTTCACCATGCCGGAATCTAGGTCTTTCACCGTAAATAGCTTGCCCTTCACTTTGGTCGTGATCAGGCCGTCGTTGGTCCGCTGGAAGGTGGGTGTTGGCGGTTCAATGGTGATCTCGTTGTGGATATTGCGCACCTTACTGACCCGCTTCACGTAGTCCTCTGCACGCGTACGCATTTCGTCGGTAGGGGTTTGCCCGGCGAGTAGCACAATGCCGTTAAAACAGGTCACCGATAAATGGGCTTGCTGCGACAGCAGGCCATCGGCGTCAAAAAACTGTTTGGCTTTGGACTCGATTTGGTGGTCATCGACGATGGTGCCGGTGGTGCGAGGATCGCTGGTGATGGCTGCTGTGCTAACAGCGCCGCCGACCACCATGGTCGTGCAGGCTGGCAGCAACGCGCCAAAACCAACTAGCGCTAGACACCAAGCAACGGGTTTTTTCATGTGGGCGGCGCTCCGGAAGGGGGTTCTGAGGGGTTTAAGTCGATGACGTGGTGATCGATTACGTCGCAAAGGCAATGAATGATCGTGAGATGGACTTCTTGGATACGCGCCGTCACGGTACTGGGCACGCGAATTTCTATGTCTTCAGCCCGTAACTGAGTTGCGGCCAATCCGCCGTCGCGACCACTCACCAGCACCACACGCATGTCGCGCGTATGGGCCGCGGCGATGGCCTCGACAATGTTGGCCGATTTGCCGCTGGTCGAAAATGCGAGCAATACGTCGTTGGGGCGCCCCAGCGCCCGGATCTGCTTGGCAAAAATTTGCGAAAAATCGTAGTCGTTAGCGATGGAGGTGAGCGTGGAGGCATCGGTAGTCAGTGCCACTGCGGCCAATTCGCGCCGCTCGCGTTCAAAACGATTGAGCAATTCGGAAGAAAAGTGCTGAGCGTCGGCTGCTGAGCCGCCGTTGCCGCAACTCAAAATTTTGCCGTTGCCAGACAAGGCCAACACCATTGCGTTGGCTGCTTTGGCAATGCTCGGCGCTAAAGCGTGCCGGCACTGCATCTTCAGAGCGGCGCTTTGCTCGAAGATGTCGACTATTCGCGGGTATCGAGTATCCATCAGCGACCTAATAGAAATGCAGGCGCTGAAATTATGCCGTAAACGCGTCTTTAATCCAGTGAATACTCGGCGCTGTCTCGCTACCGTCGAGGCCTACCACATCAAAGCGACAAGGCCGGTTGGCAAGCGAGGGATATTTTTGTAGGTAGCTCGTTGCTGCCCGCACGATACGACGTTGTTTGGTCGCCGTAATGGTCTCGATGGCGCTGGCGTAGCGGGTTTTGGCGCGAAAGCGAACTTCCACAAAGACCACGTTTGCGCCGTCCTCCATGACCAAATCGAGTTCGCCTCCGGGTGCTAAAAAGTTTTTGCTCAGCGTGCGCAGCCCCTGAGTAACAAGATAGCGCTCGGCACTGGCTTCGTGTTGTCGGCCCCGAGAAACCGTCGTCGGGCGTTGCCCTAACATTTTGCGCTTAGGGTTCCAGGAGTCGTGGCTTGCCATTGATAAATCTGGCCCACTTCAGGCTGCGATGCACAACCCCGCCGGTATCCACACTTAAGGTGCCGCTGGCGCCTTCGAGGGTCTGGATGGCTTGCCCCCTCAGCGTCCGCAAATGGGCAATGAGGTGCCAAGCATCGACGCCGAAGCCGTAGAAACGCAGGTAGGCGGGATCGACTTCCCATTGTTGGAGAAAAGTGTTTCGCAGCGATAAATCACCAACGTTCAACGACCAACTGGAATCCCCGAAGAAAACGCCATTGAGATCGGTGTCGGCACGCTGGTTCATCACGCCGCTGTAGACGAGCGGGGTCGCGTAAATTGGCACGCCGTCGGCGCCGTAATAGCGGAACTGCGGCAGGAGTTGCCGCGCGTCGCGGGGAGCTGCCACCAGCAAGACGGCGTCGACATCGTTGCGCCGCACGGCTTCAAAGGCGATTTCGCGCCGTACCACGCCCGCCAGGGCTTGCGCGCGTGCTTCACTTTCAGCCAAGCCAAACGTGCGTCGCACAGCCTCTTTGTAAGAACTGACGTCATGGGTGTAGCGGACAGCTTCGACCATCGCACCACCCTGCGCCGCCCATTGGGTGCGGAACGCGCCAAGCAAGCGACTGCCGAGGTCAGAATTCGGCACCATGGCGATTGCCCGCCTAGCCCCTTGCTGCCAAGCGTGTCCCGCGACATCTCGGGCTTCATCTTCTGGTTGTAAACCAAACTGAAAAAAAGCTCTGCTAGGGTCGGTCGCGTGTTCCGTTGTATTCAAAGCCAACACTGGGACGCGTAGTTCGGTCTGCGCCAGCAGCGCCTCGACAGCCGGTTTCTCAAGCGGTCCCACGATGAAATCTGCGCCCTCGCTCACCGCTTGTTTGATGACGGCCGAAGTCGTGGCGACGCTCGCCGGGTAGACCACTATGTCCGGCTTTGAGTCGCTATTGGTCTGGGCAAAACGCGCGGCAATGAAGCCATCGCGAATGGCGACGGCTACTTTGCCCAAGGGCCCCTCGAAGGGTAAAACGAGGGCGATGCGGCGCACCGGGGATTGACCTTCCTCCGCTTTCTCGAGTAGCTCATCGATCAGCAGGAGTTGCGCCGGATGGTGAGGATAAGTCGATTGCCAAACACCCAGTTGGCTGGCGAACTCTACTGGGTTGCCGCTGGTGCGCCCTACCAGATCCAGCAATGCGAGCCAGCCAGCGGCTTGCGGGGCCTCGGGTTTTAACTGCCCGGTGAGCGCACCGAGACCGCTCTGGGTGAGCGCTGACCAGATGGCGTAGGTCAACTCGGTGCGGCGCTTGGCGGGGAGTGGATAACGCTCTGCGAGGGTGAGATTGATCGCGGCGGGTTGGGCTTCCCCGTTCAGGAGCTGCGCGCGACCTAATGTGCGCAGGTAGAGTCCACGTTCATAGGGATCTAGTGTGGCGGTCTGGATCGGGAGGAGGGCTGCCAGTGACGGTCCCGCCTGCTGCGCCGCTAAGGCTTGCATTCCCGCACTTAGCAGGGCTGGTTGACCCGTGGTGGGGGCGCTCGCCAAGGCCTCGCCAAGGTCTAGACGAATGAGGCTGGCCTGGTTGCGCAGGGTGGTCGCGGCAGGTTCCGGCGAGGTTTCCGCCAGCTGTGAGAATGCCGCCGCCGCTCCGGCAAAATCGCCAGAGGCCAGTTGCTGCTGCGCGAGCGCGAGCGGTGTGGTGGGACTTGGAGAGGTCGCCGGTAGTGGTTGAGGTTGCGCGCAGCCGGCGGCGATAATCCCCAAGATCCAGATCCATCGCCAACCTTGTCTGTCCCAGGAGTAAGTCCCTGTCGCCATGTTGTCATTCATGCCAGTGCCGGCCTCCAGTGTAGCAATCGAGCGACCGTGCTTGTACCTCGTTGCAACGCCTATCGGAAACCTCGCGGACGTCACGGTGCGCGCGCTCCAGATGATTGCCCAATGTGACTTGCTGTTAGCAGAGGACACCCGTACCACGGCGCGTTTGTTGGACCATTACGGCATCGCAAGAACGGCCCAAGCGTTGCACGAGCATAACGAGCGAGAACAGGCGCCGGCACTTGCGAGTCGCATTCGAACCGAAAACCTTGCGGCCGTCTTGGTCAGTGACGCCGGCACGCCGCTGCTAAGTGATCCCGGCTTCCCGCTGGTCCAGGCAGCGCTGGCCGAAAACATCACGCTGCGGGCGGTGCCGGGCGCCAGTGCCGCTCTCGCGGCGCTGAGCGTAGCGGGTTTGCCGAGCGACCGCTTTAGTTTTGAGGGTTTTCTGCCCGCGCGTGAAGCCGCCGCGCGAACCCGTTTAGAACGCTTGGTTACCGAGGACCGAACCCTCATTTTTTATGAGTCGCCCCGCCGTGTAGCCCGCACGCTAGCCCTGATGCAGGCAGTGTTTGGGGCCGATCGGCCGGCTTGCGTGAGCCGCGAATTGACCAAACTCTATGAGACCCAGTATCGCGGGTCGCTGGCGGATGTGACCTCGCAGGTGGTGGCTGATCCTTATGGTGCGACGGGCGAATTCGTGGTCTTGGTGGGACCTGCGCCTGCGAGTGCGCTGGTGGTGCACGAGGTGCGTCGGGTGCTGCAAACACTCGCCACGCAAGTGACTCGCCGCACCGCGATTGAACTGACGGCGAGCATCCTTGGGCGATCGCGCAATGAGGTTTACGCCGTGGCGCTGGCCATGCCCGACACGGCACCGGCGGAACTTTCAATTGCCCAGGGCGCAGGGGATACTACCCTCGGCGAGTCGGTCAGACGGTCGCTGGAAGGCCCTTTAAAAGGTCTTCTGGAGGAAAGTCCGGGCTCCATAGGACAGGATGCCAGGTAACGCCTGGGGGGTGTGAGCCCACGGAAAGTGCCACAGAAAATATACCGCCGGCGGCCCTTGTGGCCGCAGGTAAGGGTGAAATGGTGCGGTAAGAGCGCACCGCGCCGGTCAACGCCGGTGGCAGGGTAATCCCCATCCGGAGCAAGACAAAATAGGATAGCTAGCCGCTTCACCGTGGCGCAGCGTGGTCCGCGCTAGCTTTCGGGTAGGTTGCTAGAGGCGTCCGGAGACGGACGTCCCAGATGAATGGCCGTCACCGCCTTTTAGGCGGGACAGAACCCGGCTTATCGACCGACTCGCCTTTTTTTGGGCTTCATGCCCGTCAAAAAACATAATCAAATGCATTAAGAGTGGCTCTTAGCTATCTGATGACATTGAGATTTTGCCTCGTTGTTTTTGCTCCAACACGGCAGCCTCCAGGCATCCGCTAAGTGCCTGTTCCAAAAAAAGAAATTCTCAT
>CAIPNE010000900.1 GCA_903866355.1 uncultured Gammaproteobacteria bacterium | reverse complement strand
TGCACAAGGCGTGCGAACGCCTGCGCTCCCACGGCCTACTCGCCGGGTCGCTCACCATGCAGGTCGCGTTCCTGCGCGGCGCCTCATGGGCGGCGGAAGCTCGCACCGAGGAAGCCGACTCCACGCTGCTCTTCATGCGCCTGCTCGACCGCCTGTGGCGCGACCGTCCCGAGCCGGGTTGCCACCTGCTGCAAGTGGGCGTGGTGCTCACCCGGTTCTGCGAGCGGTCAAACCACACGCCGTCTCTCTTTCAGACGGTCGCCGACACCATGGCCTCGTTCGACCCGGAAAAGCAGCGGCGCCTGGATGAAACCCTCGACAAGCTGCGCGCCCGCTACGGCCGCAAGGTGGTGTATTTCGGCAACATGCAAGACAGCCGCGAGACCACGCCCATGCGCATCAGCTTCACCCACATCCCGGATCTGGAGTTAGAACAAGATTGAGAAAATCGCACTCATCCAACTTGCCCGGAACTCAGAAACACCGCTACAACGTCCGCCCGCCCATGCAGCACCGCCTTCACATCCGGCCCGCCAGGAACTATTCACCGTCCTCCTCGCGGAACCGCGTGCTGTATGCTTTGCTCGCCGTCGCCGTGGTCGCGTGCGGCCTGCTGTGGCGTTCGGGTTACATCCCGCTGCCGCCTGATCTGTCGAACTACGGTGGCGATGCGTTGTGGGCGCTGATGGGGTTCGTGGGTTTTGGATTCCTTCTGCCCCGCACATCCACTCTGACGCTCGCGTTGCTGGCGCTGGCGTTCGCGTGGGGTGTCGAGTTCTCCCAGCTTTACCACGCGCCATGGATTGATACTATCCGCGCCACGATCCCGGGCAGGCTGGTGTTGGGCACCACCTTCAACTGGCCAGACCTGATTGCTTACGCGCTGGGTGTCGGGACTGGGGCGTGGACGGAGAGGCGTTTGCGAAAGACCGCCCGCGTTTGATCAGGCGACTGGCTTCTTATTGCTAGAAAGGGCGCTCAGCCGCCCTCCAGCAATTTCTTCAATTCTTTCCAACTCTTACGCTGCTCGCGCCACCGTCATGCTGCCCATCGTTCGTGACGCAGTCGGCGCTTTCACCGGTTTCGGCGCCCCCGGCCCGATGCACTTCGGTGAATCAGTGGGCCGCTTTTCCGGCCTCATGCCACGGAACAAACCCAGCGTGCGCGAGGCGGCGCAAGCCAAGGCCACACTGCCGGGGTATGAACTGGGTAGGACAAATAGCGGGGATGGGTAGGAAATTCGGGAGTTTTTGAGGATGGATTTTGGATGGGGAAAGCGGGATGATTTCGGCATTCTGCTTGAATGAACTCTCCCGGCTTACGTTTCAACCTCATGAAAGCGCTCCTCCTCCCTGCCTTGTTGTCCCTCGCTTTGGCCGCCACTCTTGCAGCGCAGACCTGCCGTGAAGTCGTCCGTGATTCCTCGGGTCGGATTGTCCAGACCGTCGACCGCCAGAAATCCTCAGGCGGCGCGGTGCAGGCCACCACGCGCGACGCCTCGGGCCGGATCATCGGCACCGCCACCACCCGGCCAAATGCCGGCGGCAGCGCGCAGACCCACTACCGCGACGCCAGCGGCAGGCTGACCGGCACCGCCACCACCCAGCCCACCGCAGGAGCCTCGTCCCGCACGACCTACCGCGACGCCAGCGGCCGCCTGGCCGGAAGCGCCGACACCCGCGCTGGCAGCGGCACGGCCACCAGCACCCAATACCGCGATGCCTCGGGACGCCTCACCGGCAGCCAGACCACGAATGCCAGCCCCTCGGGATCATTCATCGGCACCCAGCGGGATGCTTCCGGCCGGCTGATTGGAAGCAGCACCGCGAGCGGGAAATGTCAGGGAGTGACGCGGGTGCCTGTCCCGCCGACGGGTTCAAAGAAGTGAAAGCCCGCATTGCCATGGAGGCGGCACGCGGGGTGAACTACGACCCGAATGGATACGCCTCAAAGAGGCTCCAGAAATTTTTGGAAACGAGGGGAGAGCAAGACCTACGAAATCATCGCCGCCGGAAAGGTGAAATCGGTATAAAGAAAATTGGGTGGTGCGTGTCATCACAATGAGGACTGTACAAGTTTCCGACGGAATACGACCATCCGCCTGCAGAATCCAACCTTATGAAATTCAAAACCCTTCCAATCTTCATGGCCTTCCTCCTGATGGGGGTGGCCGACGCCATGGGCCCCTTGTCGGACGCCGTGAAAACCAAGTTCCAGC
>CAIPNE010000899.1 GCA_903866355.1 uncultured Gammaproteobacteria bacterium | reverse complement strand
GGTGGCGTAACCACGTTCCTTGACCTGATCCAGCTTGATTTTTTGGGCCGAAAACTGCCACGTCTCGTGACGGACTGGGCAGGTGGTGTAGGTGGCCCGTTCCAGCAAAGAAACTTGCGTGCCTTGGTCGGTTTGAATGCTCTTCGCTGACCCTCGGCCCGGCGAATCGAGCAGCCAGTACTGACCGCGATCTAGCACAGTGTTTTTGTCGGTCCGGTTGAGGGTCGCTCGCTGCCCACGCCAAAGCAGATTGTCCTGCCACAGGTGGACATCACCGAACGCGCGCAGGATGTCTGCCGGTTGGTCGTAGGAGACGTGGTCGGCGCGCAGCGCGTGGTCACCATCTACCCACTCAACGGCGTCGTCGAAATCGGTTACGTCGCGTTCCACCACGCGTGACTGTCCGGCCCGTACTTCCATGCTGCCTAGCGCGGTATCGACACCGCTGAATTCCGGGCGCAAGGGCAAACTACGGTCGATCGGACACAGCCACCAATACTCCGGGTTCGAACTAGGTTTGTTCGATTGCGAGGAGGAGAGGGCGGCCGCGGTGTTCCAGATGGCGGTTAAGACCGCCGCAATTATTATTTTTTTGAACATTGGCCCGGGTATTCGGGAGCATTTTCCCAGCGTCTGGGTAAAATCGCACAAGCGGCGAACGCCTTCAACTACTGGCTAGGCGCTACGGGCCGTCAGTTTAATTTGGGCGTTGAGAATTGCCTTTAACGTAGCGGGCAACTTGCTGTTGGCAGAACGCCAATTGGGCCGGCGCGCTATCCATGGCCAGCAGACGTACTTGCTCCGCAAGGGGCACTGGCAGCCTTTCGATGATCCGGTAAACCAGTTGGTCCGTGTCTTGGGGCGAGATTTCGGACGCCTCCACGGGGTTTTCGTCGAGGCTATATAAGGCTTTAAGTAAGGCCAATAGGTCACTGGATTCAGGGGTGATTGGGACTGCAGTTTGGCTGGCCAGCCAAGAGATTTTGCCGATCATCAGCCCGCCTGTCTCGATCCGAGTGGCGTGCAAGTGAAAGCGTCGCGTGCCTTTGACGACGATAGCTAACAAGCCATCTTGGCCTTGATCCCAGTCCACCACGCTGCACAGCGTGCCAACTTCGAAGGGTGTGACGGGCGTTCCGGCTTCGTTACCCGATTTAATGGGCGGGATACCGAACCCAGTCCCATTGCGCATGGAGTCGCGAATTAAGTCGATGTAACGGCGTTCGAAGATGCGTAAGCGCAGCACGCTGCCGGGAAAGAGCACGACGCGTAACGGAAATAGCGGTAATTCTTCGTTTGCAGGGGCTTCGTTCATGGTGGTGTGCTCGCCATCCGGCGCTGTAGCGCTTGCAACAAGTGGTGTGGTAGTTGCTCGAATCCGCCATTGCTCATGACCAAGATTTGGTCGCCGGAACGGGCCTCCTGCGCGAGCTCGCTGATGATTTGAGCGGTATCGCTCCGCACTCTGCAACGCTCGCCCAAGGTGGCCACCGTGCTGGCGAGGTCCCACGTCAGCGTTGGCGGCGCTAGCAAGTAGCACAGGTCAGCGCCGCTCAGGGCGCCAGCCAGATGCTCTCGGTGTACACCCGAGCGCATGCTGTTTGAGCGTAATTCTAGGACCGCGATATGGCGGGCGTGAGGGGTAGTTTGTTTGAGGCCCTCAAGGGTCGCGGCGATCGCGGTGGGATGATGGGCGAAGTCATCGTAGATGCTGATGTCAGCGACGGTGCCAACCAGTTCCATCCGCCGTTTAACCCCCCCAAATCCCGCGAGAGCCGCCACTGAGCCCGCCAGATCGGCGCCGGCCAAGCTCGCTACCGCCAGTGCTGCGGCGGTGTTAAGTGCGTTATGCCGGCCCGGCAGCGCGCCGGTCAACGCATGCTGCTGCCCGGCCGGATCTTCGATTAGGTAACCCGTGCTGGTTGCACAGACCCGCCACTCGCCGCTGCTGGCGCCAAAGCGCAGTTGCGCACTCCAGCATCCGCGGGCGATGACCTCGGCGAGCGCGGAATCGTCGCTGTTCCACACCACAGTGCCGTTGCCGGGCACGGTTCTGAGTAGGTGATGAAACTGAACCTTAATGGCCTCCAAGTCGGGGAAAATATCCGCGTGGTCGAATTC
>CAIPNE010000898.1 GCA_903866355.1 uncultured Gammaproteobacteria bacterium | reverse complement strand
TGCCTGCGGCGGCTGGCGCCGGACGGTTTGCTGGTGTTTTCGACTAATTTGCGTCGCTTTAAATTCGACCGTGCAGTGTTTCCGGATCTGGCCGTAGAAGACTGGAGCGCGCGCACACTCCCGCAGGACTTCGCACGCAATCCCCGTATTCACCAGTGTTTTGCGCTGCAACGCCCAGCGTGACGGGTAGGCGCGCGGGCGTGCTCTAAACACCAGGCCATCGCCCCCGTTAGGCCGGTGGATTTATGGCGTGTGAAGTTACCGAGGCGGCGCTCAATTAGCCGTGGTTGTCGCGGCTTTCAGCAGTTCGCGCAGCTTGGGAATGGCGTGGTTTAGCAGCTCGCCCATGGCCTGAATTTGCGCGGCCACCGCCGGATTTTCGAAGTCAAAATAAGGGCTAAAAAGATCCACGCGCGACGCATTGATCCACGACACCACCGCCGGCTCGGTTAGCCAGACCAGCATGTTTTCGCTGTCTTGCAGAACGCAGCGCAGGTAGTCAGAAGCCCGGTGTGGCAGCGGGACCGGGCGACACAACTCGTTCATGCGCGTCTCATCTTGCAGATTCGCCGCCACATTGCCGATGAACGCGCCGCTGTACACCTGTTGGCACATGCGCACTGTCTGCAACGTGATGCGGTTTCCATCAAAGACTTTTTTCGCCGGGCGCTGATTCAGACCATCGGCGGCGCAGTCCACGTGCAACGCGCCGGGCGTGGTCTGGTAGCGCCCTTTCTGGAGTTGTAGCTCGCCCGACGCAACCACTGCAACGTGACCCAAGCGCACGATGTTCGGGATGCGGCGCAGCTGCTCCAGCTCAAGTGGGGTGACCGTCGCGCAGCGCCAGTTGCTGGGTTTGATCGAAGGGTCGAATTGGAGCAACTGCCCGCAAGCAACCACTCGCCGGAAGAAGTCATCAGGAGAATTCGCCGCGAGTGCCGCCTGCAAAACCTCGCCACGTCCGGCCGTGATGATGTCCGTGAATTGGCGGCCAGGGTTGACGGTGAAGCGGTCAAACAGCCACGCATCGTTTGGCATGACCCACGTGATGTTGGCAGGTGCCACGCCGTGCTCCAGCAGGAACAAGCAGCTGTCGATGCCGGTCTTGCCGGATCCAATCACGACAAAATGGCGGTATTCGGGTACCAGTTTCGGCAGGCTATTGGGTGCTGCGCAGGCAACGCCTGCGGCAACTTCGAACTGGGGTGGCCGCTAGGATGGCACCGTCACGCTGATGTAAGCCGCGTCGACAATTTTCTGCGCGCGAATCTCGTATTCGTCGCCGTTGACGCGCGAAACCACCCGCCCATCGCCAAGGTGCTCGCTCATGGGCAGGTACTTTACCCGGCCCGACGGCAGGAAACGCTGCCGCATCACTTGGTCGAAATACGCGACTACTTCGCTACCGCTAGCCAACTCGTAACAACCTTTGTTCCAGCCTACTTGATCAATACGGTGCTGGCCCAAGGGGGTGGAATTCACCCCATAGCACACCGACGCCTGATGCAGACGCACGAAGGGATAAGCGTCATTCCAATGGCCGCCAGGGCGGTGGTTTCGATCGACGATGGTGACGGAAGCCGACGTTTGGGTGACTATTTCATCCGCGAACGCCATTCCCATGCCGCCTGCACCGACGACCAAATAATCCGTATCAGTGATCGGCGTCATCGCTAATTTCCCCATTGGTTTTAGGTTGTCGGCGCGGCGCATTCCACGCGACGCATCGGTGCTAGTCGTCGTGCTCTGCAGCGCAGTGAAAATGCCGCTGGCCACCACCTCACCGCGCGGCGCTAGGCGACCGCAGACACCTTTTTACGCGGCGTAGGAATGGCCCAGCATTCGGCGCTGTATGCCTCAATGATGCCCCGCGGATAAAATACCATTCTCTCTACAGCTGGGGGAAAGGTCCTAGATTGCGCCAGATGATGGTTTGGCAGGCCAGCAACACAGAGGCAATAAAGACGCCTCGCTGCAGTGCGCCAGATAGCCGCACTGCTCGCCCTCA
>CAIPNE010000897.1 GCA_903866355.1 uncultured Gammaproteobacteria bacterium | reverse complement strand
GGACGCCAGCACCGAGCCGGTGGTTGTTAACTGGCCGTGGGCATCATCGTGCACCGCAGCAATGACGCAACGCGCCAGTCGTGGGATGACTTACTCTGCGGGGTTGTTTAGTCTCACTCCTGACCTGCTTTAAATTCAGCGTGCTGTCGTGCAGCAAACTCGGAGCTTTAACTGATGAGTGATACCCCGTCCTATACACCTCCAAAAATTTGGATTTGGAACAAGAACAACGGCGGGAAATTTGCCAATATCAATCGGCCGGTGGCGGGGGCAACGCACGACAAAGAACTCCCTGTCGGTGAACACCCTTTGCAGCTTTACTCTTTGGGTACACCCAACGGTGTGAAGGTCACGGTGATGCTGGAAGAACTGCTAGCGCTCGGCCACCGCGGCGCCGAGTACGACGCCTGGCTGGTGAACATTCAAGAGGGCGACCAATTTGGCCACGGCTTCGTGTTGGCCAATCCCAATTCTAAAATTCCCGCTTTGGTGGATCGCAGTGGGCCCACGCCAATTCGGGTGTTTGAGTCCGGTGCCATCTTGGTCCATTTAGCCGAGAAGTTCGGGGCTTTTATGCCTACCACCGCCACGGCCCGTGCTGAGTGCTGGTCTTGGCTGTTTTGGCAGATGGGTAGCGCGCCTTATTTGGGCGGGGGCTTTGGTCATTTCTACGCTTATGCCCCCATCAAGATCGAATACGCCATCGACCGTTTTGCCATGGAGGTGAAGCGCCAACTGGACGTGCTAAATCGGCATCTGGCCGACCACCAATATATGGCGGGCGACGAATACTCCATTGCCGATATCGCGATCTGGTCTTGGTATGGCGCGCTGGTCAAAAATCTTATCTACGATGCGGCAGAGTTTCTGCAGGTTCAGGATTACACCCATGTGCAACGCTGGACCGACGCCATCGCTGCACGGCCGGCGGTGCAACGCGGGCGCCGGGTCAACCTCGTGTGGGGCGATGCCGCCAGTCAAATGCCCGAGCGCCACGCGGCCAGTGACTTCGACGCCCCACCTCCAGATTCTTCGACGCTGTCCGGCTAAACCCAGCGCGCCGCGCGTGGCGCCATTGCAGCAGCGAGCGACCGGGCAGCGTCAATATCAGGCGCCAGTTATCCCCGTCCCTGTGGTCTGGACGTTGGAATGACCGTCGAAAACCGTCTTTCTCTGTGTCAGGAGCGCGCACATGCCTACCACCGAAACCCAACCTTCGACGCTTAGCCCTGAGGTGGACGCCGTGGTGATCGGCGCGGGCTTCGCTGGCCTCTACGCGGCTTACCGATTGCGGCAGTTGGGTCTGTCTTATGCCGCCTTTGAACAAGGCGCTGGCGTGGGTGGTACCTGGTACTGGAACCGTTATCCGGGGGCGGGTTCGGATTCGGAGAGTTGGGTGTATTCCTACACCTTCTCCGAGGAACTGGAACAAGACTGGACTTGGAGCTGTCGTTTCCCTGGTCAGGCCGAGATCCTGCGCTATTTGGAGCATGTCGCCGATCGGTTCGACTTGCGCACCTCGTTCCAATTCAATACGCGCATCACGCGAGCAACCTACGACGAGGCGAGCGAACGGTGGCGGGTAGTCACCGAGCAAGGCGTGGAGGTTTGCGCGCGCTACCTCATTACGGCGGTCGGCTGCCTCTCGGCCGCGCAGGTGCCGACTATTCCAGGTCTCGAACAATTTAAAGGCAGCTGGTACCACACCGGGCAGTGGCCTCACGAGGGCGTCGATTTCACAGGTCTGCGAGTGGGGGTGGTTGGCACCGGGTCCTCGGGCATCCAATGCATTCCGGTGATCGCGCAGCAGTGCGCGCATTTAACGGTGTTCCAACGGACGCCTAATTTCAGTGTCCCGGCGCGCAATGCGCCGCTGTCGGCGGCCCAAGTTGCTGAAATCAAGCGCAACATCAAGCAAATTCGGGAAACCTGCCGCTGGTCGACCATAGGCCAGCCCTATGATTGGCAGGACGCCGAAGCGCTCAAGCTCGATCCCAAGGCCTTGCAGGAACGTTTCGAGGCCGATTGGCAAAAGGGCGGATTTGAGTGGATGTTCGGCAGCTTCCGCGATCTCCTAGCTGACCCTCGTGCTAACGATCTGGCGGCCGATTTTGTGCGCGAGAAAATTCGCAGCGCCGTCAGCGATCCGGCCGTCGCGCGCAAGCTAATTCCCAGCGGCTACCCCATCGGTACCAAGCGTCTGCCGCTGGACGCGAATTATTTTGAGACTTTCAACCGCGACAACGTCGAACTCGTCGACCTGCGCGCAACACCGATTGAGGAGATCACTGCCGAGGGTATTCGTACCCACGCGCAAACCTATCCGCTCGATGCACTGATTTTTGCCACAGGTTTCGATGCGATGACTGGACCGCTAAATCGCATCGCTATCCATGGGCGCAATGACCAAGCGCTGACTGCCAAATGGTCCGCAGGTCCGCAAACCTATCTGGGCGTGTGCACGCAGGGCTTCCCTAATTTGTTCATGGTGACCGGGCCGGGCAGCCCCTCCGTACTGGGCAATATGCCCACCTCGATCGAGCAACACGTAGACTGGATCTGCGCTTGCATCGAGCACCTGCGTGAGTCCGGAGCCACTAGTATTGAAGCCACCCAAGAGGCTGAAGACCAATGGGGAACACAGGTGCAGGAACTCGCTGCGGCGACCCTTTTCCCACAAGCCGACTCTTGGTACATGGGTGCCAACGTGCCGGGAAAACCGCGGGTTTTCCTGCCCTACATCGGTGGTTTTGGCACTTATCGCCGCCTCTGCGCCGATATCGCAGCACAGGGTTATCCCGGCTTTAGCATTCGTTGACCTTGAGAGCGCGGCGGATTTTTAAGCTTCCTCGCTGACACCCTATTGCACGACCTGCCACCACCGGGAATTCCCTAGCTTGCTAGGCTGATCGCTATCGCGTTGATGGTCGCCTCGCGAAGCAGCAACTTATTGCGGGCATACACGGCAGACGTCAGCGCTTTAAGACCTTCGCCGATCGCGATGGAGTCGGCGAGCAGGCGCTCGCTGGTTCCCACCTGATCAAGATAGCCGACCAGCACGGCCTCGTCTGGGTCAAAAAGTGGCCCGCTTGGGGCTGCTAGCCGAACCCTGCTAGATCCTGCTATCACCAGTTTTCGAGCGCTGTTCTCACGTCTACTTCAAACGACCAACCACGGCGCGGCTGCTGGTACAGATACTCGAAAGCATCCACGACCGCTTGGATATCTAGCAGCCCTTCTTCGCCTAGCTTCGCCGCGTACTCCGGATAACGGGTTCGAATTTTCTCGCCGCCAATAGCGCCGTCGATCACTACGTGCCCCACATGAATGCCATCAGCGCCGTACTCTTTTGCCATCGCTTGTGCCAGGCAACGCAGTGCCGCTTTGGCCGAATTGAAGGCACCAAAATTGGGCCTGCCACGCAGGGACGCGCTCGCGCCGGTAAATAGAATCGTGCCGCCGCCATCGCGTTTCATGTACTTCACGGCTTCGCGGCCGTACAGGAATCCGCCAAAACAGCTAACTCGCCAGCTGTTCTCGAAATACGCCGCGCTCATGTCCTCAATGCGTCCTGGGGTGTTGTTGCCGGTGTTGTACACCACGAGATCGATTTTGCCGACGGCATGCGCTTGGCGGAATAACTCGAGCGTTGCGGCTTCGTCTGTTGCATCGGCGATGACGGCTGTCGCGTGCCCGCCGTCACGCTGGATGTCGGCGACGAGGGCGTCCAGACTCGCGCCGGTACGCCCAGCTGCAAAAACGTGCAGCCCGCGTTTGGCGAAGCGTCGCACCAGTTGCGCGCCCATGCCTTGATCCGGGCCCACGCCGCTCACAATGGCAGTCTTGGTCATGTCTTTTTCTCCCAAAAAATAAGCTAAGGGTTCTGCTGGCTAAGCGCTCAGAGGGGCGTTGTTGCGGGGCCGTCTGATCGCTCGGCTCCGGCGGCTCAAGCGTTCCATGCGGCTTGTAAGGCCGGGCGCGCTTGCAGTCGTTCGATGTACGCACGCAAGTTAGGTTTGTCGGAGATATCTGCGCCGAGGCGGGCAGCAACGATGCTCGCGTGCCCGGTCATGATGTCGGCGCCGCTGAATTCGCCGGCCAAGAATTTGCGCCCCTCGAGACGCACGTCGACGGCCTCGAGCAGGCGTCCGAGTAACTTGACGGCGCGGTCTACGTTCACCTGATTGCGGCGTTCGGCCGGTAACAAAATGGTTTCCACCACGATGATATTCACCGGCGGCATGAGCATGCCTTCGGCGTAGTGCAGCCATTGCAAATAGGGCCCGAAATCCGGGCTAGATGGTAGGGGTGCCAAGCGACCCGCAGCGTATTTGGCCAAGACATATTGCACGATGGCACCTGACTCTAGCACCCGCGTGCCGTCGTCATCTTCCATCACAGGCACCCGGCCCAGCGGGTGGACGGCCAGATATTCGGGCGCGCGCATTTTTTTGTCGCCCAGTTGAAAGGTCTCGAGCTCATAGGGCAGACCGAGTTCCTTGAAGAGCCAGACGATACGGACCGCCCGGGTATTGGGTGCGTAATAGATTTTCATGTGCGGTTGCTCCGTGATAGGACGTGGATTAGGCCGGCGCCGCGCTGCGGGATCGCCGCCGCGCTTGCCGTTGTGTTATTGCTGCCGAGCCTTTTTCAGAGGGTGGGCGCGGCCAGGCCGGGTTTCCCCTGTCCCCACCGGTTGAAGTGGGTTTTGGTTTCGACCGGCGCGCGCCGAACGGGCCCAAAATTGCCCTGGGGATAACCGATGGGAATCACCGCCACTACGCCGTGCGTGAGTGGAATGCCAAAGAATTCGTGCATTTCAGGCTCGAACATTTGGTGCATGGTGGTGAGGCTGGCACCCAGCCCGAGGCCGCGACACGCCAGCAGAATGTTTTGTACGCACGGATAGATAGAACCATAGGAAGGCGGCGCCAGCCCGACGCGGCTCTCTGCAGGAACCACAAACGGCCAGTCCCGTTTGCCGCAACAAAACAACAACACGGGCGCTTCGTGCAGGTGCTCGGAAAGATGCATGGCTGCTTTCATCGAACGCCCATCCGGCGTGGGGTCGTTTACGTGACTGAGCAAACTGCCAAAGCGGTCGCGCATCCAGTGGTCGTAACGCTCACCAAAAAACCGCTTGCCGGCGGGGTCGGTTACGACCAAGAAAGCCCACCGCTGCAGGTTCTGCCCGCTGGGTGCGCAGGTCCCCGCGGCAAGTATTTTCTGGATGACGGCATCCGGCACGGGATCGGGTTTAAGGCGACGCATGGCACGTAGGGTATGGATGGTCTCAAACAGTCCGGGATCTGGGGTCATGGTGCGTTACCTCGGTGGTTTAAGCGTGCGATGAGTCGCGCAGCGCGGCGGCGACGAAGTCCAGCCGGTCCTGCCCAAAATGGAGCACGTCGTCGACGAACATCGACGGCGCTCCAAACACCCCGCGCGCAACCGCCTCCTCGGTGTTGGCGACCAAGGCTTGCTTGACCTGCGGATCGCCGGTTAACGCGAGAAATGTTGCCGTATCGAAACCCGCATCGCCCAATACTTGGGCAACCACGGCCGGATCGTCCAGCGCTAAGCCACGGGCGAAAATCCCCTCGAAAACCGCTGCCAAATAGCGCGCGAGGTCGTGCGGTTGCCGGATCTGAATGCCCACTGCGCCGCGCATCAGCGCCAGCGTGTTGATGGGGAAGTTTGCCGGCGGCTGGAACGCTACCCCATAACGTTCAGCCCAGCGGGCCAGGTCATGCATTAGCCACCGGCCTTTGGCGGCCACCGTGACGGGACTGAGGTTGCCGGTCGCTTTGAATACTCCCCCGAGCAACATCGGCCGCCAGATTAGCTTGGCACCCGCCTCGGCCGCGATGCGCGGCAATTGAGTCCACGCCAGATAGGCGGCGGGGCTGCCGACGTCGAAAAAACATTCTACGAATTTCTGCATTGCGGCCTCGGCGTGGTGGTTGGCGATAGGCGCCGTGGGTTAGGGAAATGGTTTCCGTGGTCTGCGAGCGCGTCGGTGAATCCGATACGGCGGGTGACGGGACCTGCCACTTCTGATTCGCCGTGGTGCCAGCGTCCGACAATAAAACATTGTAGCTACAATTATAAGATCGGCCGTTAGCTTACAGGCAAGGATCGGACTGGCGGGCAAGGCCACGCTCGCGCGGCCCGCAGCGGCCCGCAGCGGCCACCCCAGCGGGAGCCTCGTCAAGGCGGCCGCCGAGGGTGCTTGAGTCATGCCCTGATGGCGCCGCTCGCCAGCGCTGCGTCGCGATCTGCGGGTAACTGAAACTGCGGTGTTTCGTCGCGCGCTTCGCGGGTGTCCTGACCCTGCGTGGCGCCGGCTTCGGCGCGCCAATCGTCGTTGCCCCAATCATTGACCAAACGTGCAACGGTACCGGGCACGGTGATCTGCTCAAAGCCTGCAAGGGCTGCCCGCACGACACTCAACTGATCAGCCGGCGCAAATGGCTTGCCGGCGCTATGGCCCAGCGGGTAGTCGAGAAAACTTGCGCGTGGCGGACGCCCAGCGTTGAAGATGTCCAGTGCGCTACCTAAACACAGCGTAGGAATACCATTGGCCTCGAGATGTCGCGCGACCAGACACACGGTCTGGTGACACACGGGTCACATCGCAACCAGTAACGCGCAATCGACTTGTTGGGCGCGGAATGCCTCCAGCAGTGCGGGCGCCATTTCTTCGCGCACGCGTCGCTGCGAATACACGCCGCCCATGCACGAAAAAACGCTATCGGCGAGTTCGCCGATGACGCCTTGCTGGCGTAACGTGCGCAATGGCGCTAGCGGCAGGATGCAGTTGGGGTCGCGTCTTGCGTCCACGAGGTAATTTTCTGTGATGTGCGAAAAACGTAGATCGGCTTCCGCGGTCGTGCTGGGCAGGGCGCGGACCGAGACGTCGTCTTTGTAGTGATAAGCGCTCTGCCCGAGCGCGTAGGCCCCCGAGGTGGAGAGCAGCCCGAGGCGCGATTGCGCCAAGGGTTTGGTCAACGCCGTCCACGGTGGTGGGCTATCAGCCTCAAACCAGCGGTAAGGGGTGTAGCCGAGATTCTCATAGCGGGCCCGAATGGCCTGCATGTAGTTAATGCTCATGGAGATGCTCCTTAAACGGAGGAGACACGATAAACCGAGGAGAGGGTCGCCGTCTAAAGTTATCCGCTAAACTCAGCGGGGAGACCGGGTGGCCACAGCGCGAGGTGGCGGTGGCGGGCGGTTCACCTAGCGAGGTCGGTGATCGTCCCTGCAGCGCCGAACGAAACGCCTGGCATTACGCGGGTAACTCAGCCAGGAACGCCCTAGCGTCTTGGAGATCGCGGGTGCCAAAGCCTTCCGTAAACCACTCATATACGGGGGCCACCAACGCACGCGCGTCGGCATCTCGTCCTTGGGCTTTTCGGAGGCGGGCAAGGCCAAGCACCGCGCGCAGTTCGAGCGACTTGGCCGCCTGGGCCTGCGCAATCTCGATGGCCCGTTGAAAGCTGGCCTCCGCCAAGGCGGGATCAGAGCCGTTCTGAATGCGCAGTAATTCTCCCTTCACACGATGATGCTCCGCGTGGCACCAGTGGATGGAGAGTTCGTCGCCTAACGTTAAAGCGTGTTCTATATAGGGCAACCCGGCTTCAGCGTTGCCCACCAGCGCATGCGACAACGCCAGCATGCCGAAGCTCGAGGGCAGCTCCAGCAGCGCGCCCGTCAGGTGGTACTCCTTGAGCCCTTCCTCTTGCAGGGCAAATCCCTCGGCGAGGCAGTCCAGTTGCACCAGTGCATGCCCGCGGTAAAGATTGCCCAGCGAAATGAAATGCGCCCAGCCATGCTTGGTGCCCAGTTCAATAACGACCTGGGCGTGTTCGCTGGCCACGCTGGCTTCCCCAAGACGATGACGCAGCACGGCGGCGAACATCTGCACGTGCGCCAAGTTTTGCGGACCCGGCAGCGCGCGCGCGGCGCTCAGTACCGCCTCTATTTCGGCTATCGCTTGGTCTGGATAGCCCAGCGACCAGATTGCCAGCGCATGGAACGCCCCCATGGGGATGCTGTGCTCAAACAGGTCGCTGCTGGCAAGCTGTCCAGCAGCGGCTGTGTTCTGCGCTAGGCCACGCTCAAATTGCACGCGGGCACCGGTAAAATCGCCTCCAAAAAACAACGGCTCGCCCAGTGCGCGATAGACCTGCGGCAAGGCGCCGAGCGCATTCGTGCGCTGCGCCAAACCCAGCTGCTGTTCTGCGAGCGAAAAAGCGGCACCTAGGTCACCGCGCAACAACGTGAATTGCCACAAAGCGGCGAGCACTGCTGTCATTTGTGGGGGATCGCCTATTTCTGCGCACAGTATGCGGGCCCGTTCTAGCGCGCCTTCGGCTTCGATGGATCCAAAGCCGGCCGTTAACATTAACGAGTTGCCGAGACTGAGTTGCAGGTCCAGTTCGCGTTCGTTCCGTGTGGTGCTAGCAGGCAGTGCCTCTAACAGCGCAATCGCCTGCGTGACATGTGCCACCGCCTCGTGATGTGAGGCACTTTGTCTGGCTGCCTCGGCGGCCTTTTCCCAGTAGGCTACGGCAGTCGCGGGCAGATTAGCCTCGGTGGCGTGGAGTGCAATTAGCTCCGGTTGGGTGGCGACGATGTCCCCGAACTGACTTTCCATCACCTCGACAATGCGGCGGTGATGCGCTTGGCGTGTGCTCTTGAGCAGTGACGCATACGCGGCGTCGCGCATCATGGCGTGCTTGAAGACGTACTTTGCGCGCGCGCCACGGCCCCGCTGGTGGAGCAATTCCGAGGTCACTAGTTGTTCTAACCCGAGTTGCAGCTGGTCTTCCTGATCCGTACTGACAGCTGCCAAATGCCGGTAGGTAAACTCGCGTCCTAGCACGGCGGCGAGTTGGGCTATTTCCTTCGCCCCTTTTAACTGATCGAGCCGCGCCATCAGCGCGTCTTGTAAGGTGTTGGGGATGGTTGCGAAGCCCAACGATCCGATTAACACATAGCGGTCACTATCCTCGCGCAGCAGCGCTGAGTTGATCAGCATGTGCGTCAGTTCTTCGACATACAAAGGCACGCCGTCGGTCTTGGCAGTGATGTGATCGACCACCGTATCTGGCAGCGTTTTGCCCTGCGTGCGTAAGGCGATCAGCGCCCGGACCTGCGCGTGCTCCAGCCGCGCTAGCGCCATGGGCGTTAGGTGTGACGCTGGCGGCCAGACAGGGACAAAAGTGGGACGGTAGGTGAGTGCGTGCAGAATAGGGACCGTGGGCGCTTCACTGAGCACTAGACCCAGCAGCTCTAGCGTGGTGGGATCTACCCAGTGCAGGTCCTCCCAAGTCACCAACAGCGGGTGTTGGTCTGCTTCCGTGGT
>CAIPNE010000896.1 GCA_903866355.1 uncultured Gammaproteobacteria bacterium | reverse complement strand
TTGACCTGCCGGCGTTTCGCCGCGAGCAGGCCGAATTACGTTTGCAGGGGCGCTACATTGGCATTGGCTTTGCGTGCGGCGCGGAGCTCTCGGGCGTGGCCTCAGAGCTTCTCGTGCCCATGGAAAACCAGCCTGGTTACGGGGCGGCGACGGTACGGGTAGACCCACGCGGCAAAGTGCTCGTTTTTGGCGGTGATGCCCCAGGCGGGCAGGGTCATGAGACCACGGTGGCGCAGGTTGTGGCGTCTACGTTTGGCATCCAGCCCACAGATTCCATCGTCACCACCGGCGATACCGGCATCACGCCCTTCGGTGCCGGCACCATCGGTGCGCGCGCGGGATCGTATTTTGTGAGTGCGGTGCATAAAGCCTGCGCCGAGCTCAAAGAAAAAATCACGCACGTGCTGGCGCACGATCTGGGGGTGCGCGCCACGGTGGAGGAGTTCGCGTTTATTAACGGCGAGGTGATTTATCGTCGTGATCCCACGCAGCGCAAATCTTTTCGCGAAATCGTCGAGCGCATCATCATGTGGCCGGTAAATTTACCGGAAGGCGAGGTTGGTGGGCTGGAAGCCACCGCCTTCTTCGAAGCCGCCAAGCCCATGATTTGCTTCAACGGTGATTTTTGCATCGTGGAAGTACAGGCCGCCACTGGCGAGTTTAAGATTAAGCGCTGGGTAACCTCCGAAGACGTGGGTAATGTCATCAACCAAAATATCGTGGACGGGCAGATGCACGGCGCCATCGTGCAGGGTCTTTCCAATACGGTGTTCGAGGAATTCATTTACAACGAGCAGGGGCAGCAACTCACCGCAGACTTCGAAAACTACAAAATGGCGACCGCTGCCGATGTGCCCCACATCGAACTCACCTATGCCTCAACGCCGTGTCCCCACACGCCGCTGGGAACCCGCGGCATTGGCGAAGGGCGGCCCAGTTCCGTACCGGGTGCGCTGTGTAATGCGCTGTGTGATGCCTTGACCCCGTTTGGCGTGGAAATTACCGAACTGCCTATTAGGCCCGCCACGCTGTGGGCAAAAATCAACGCGGGCCGCACTTAAAGCTGCCTTTAAGGGAGATCTTGTTTGGAACTAAAACAGCAAATACGCATCGCCGCGCCGCGCGCGCAGGTGTTCGCGGCGCTTAACGATCCGGCTTTGCTAAAGCAGGCAATCCCGGGCTGTGAAGAATTGAACGAAACTGCGCCCGGCCGCTTCGAAGCCATCGTCGCGGCCAAAGTGGGCCCGCTGTCGGCCCGCTTTAACGGCAGCATGCAGGTGCAGGATCTCAACCCGCCCGAGAGCTATGCGCTGGTGGGTGAAGGCCGTGCCGGGCCGGCCGGACACGCCAAAGTGCGGGCGAGCGTGCGCTTGGAAACGGACGGCAATGGCACGCTCGTCAACTACGAGGTGAGTGCCGAAGTGGGTGGCAAACTGGGCCAGCTGGGCGGCGCGATTATCAATCGCACGGCGCAGAAAATGGCGGGGGAATTTTTCCAGCGCTTCGAGCCGCTCATCGCGCCGTTAACACCACTGGAGGCGGCTGCAAGTCCTGCTAAAGCGGTGACCGCGACCACCACCTGGGTGGTGTGGTATTTCATTGCCGCGGCGTCGCTGGCGCTGGGTGCTTGGGTGCTGCTGCACTAATGGTGGTGACCTTAGCGTGGCGTTGGCCAGCTTGCCGATGAGGGTTGATCTCCACGCCCACACCACGGCCTCTGATGGCATGCTGGATCCGGCTATTTTGTGCGAGCGTGCGGCGGCGGTGGGCATTGAGCTTTTTTGCATTACCGATCACGACACGCTGCCGGCACCGCTGGCCCCCGTGGGGACGCTGCGGGTGCTGGGCGGCATTGAACTCTCGGCGCTGTGGAATGGCCGGGTGGTGCACGTGTTGGGCCTTAATTTGTCCAACGCGCCGCACGGTGCGCTGGCGGAGGGCGTTTTGGCGCAACGTCTGCGGCGCGCTGAACGCGGGCACTTCATCGCCGAGCGGCTGCGCAAGCGCGGCGTCGAAGGTGCTTACGAGGGCGCTTGCAGCATCGCCGGGAACGGCGTGTTAGGGCGCCCGCATTTCGCGCGCTTTCTGGTGCAACGGGGCGCGGCCCGCACCGTAGAGGATGCGTTTCGCCGTTGGCTTAGCGACGCCCTACTGGGCAGCGGTGCGTCGGCATGGACCGATCTCGCCTCGGCGGTGCGCTGGATAGTCGACGACCACGGCACGGCCGCGCTCGCGCATCCGGCAAAGTATCATCTGACCCACACCCGTCTGCGCGAATTGGTGCAAGCCTTTAAAGACGCGGGTGGCACCGCGCTAGAAGTGGCCTGCGGTTCGCAAACACCCACCACCACCCGCGATTTAGCCGACCTGTGTCGCCGCTACGAACTGGCCGCATCAGCGGGATCTGACTATCACGGCGGCCCCGACGACCACGCCCGCCTAGGCCAAACTGGCGCCTTGCCTAGCGATTTAGTGCCGGTCTGGTCTGGTTGGTAGCGCCCCGCGGCCGGCGCGCCCGCGCGGGGCTTAGAACGCTCTGCGCTAGGGCACCTGCAGCAGCGCCAGCCATTCGCGGCCCTTAAAATCTACTGTTGGGTCTTGTCAGACAGCACCGACTCGCAGGGCCAAAGCACCCGGCGCGCGAGTGCTTCTGCAGCCAGCAGATGGCATTGCGGGTAGGTTTCCGAACAGAACATTTCGTAGCAAGCGCGTCGGCCTGAACCCAAGCGTGGGTTGCTATCTAATCAAGGTCATTCCTGCCAGCTTCGCTGCCACGACATCAAAAGTCATGGTGTGCTCGCATCCGGCACTGCTGGCAGCGCGCTCGATCAGACGATCCGCAAAATCGGCGTTTGTTTTTGCGTAGGTGCGCGATGCGCGGCGGACCTGATCCGCGCATTCGATCAGATCACGTATCAGTCGGTGGGTCTATTTTGAGCGGCCTTGTCGTGTGGTTCGAAGGATGAGATGAAAGGAACGCTGGCGATTACGGTCCCCAGCAAACTTAGGGCAACTACCATCGAACTTAATGTTGACCTGTCCATATGAGCGCTAACGCGCCGATGAGCGGCCCCGAAGTGCGCAGCACGGAGGTGTCCGCTCCATTGGCTGGTTAGGCATCACTTCGTTTTGAGAGGAAACCTCTCCGGATGCCGGATGGTTTCTAGACCAAGATCAATATCGAGGTCCGGCCAGTAGTAATGGCCTGGAGCGGGTTCTGTGACATTCGCGATTTTGCCAATCGGAGCTTCTTGAAACCAAGGGAAGTCTTCATAGGACATGAACAATTCTTCATCACCGGCCAAGAGCCAGATCCCGTGACCTGAGACATTTGTGACTTCAACCGC
>CAIPNE010000895.1 GCA_903866355.1 uncultured Gammaproteobacteria bacterium | reverse complement strand
GCGCGCTCCTCGCCTGCGCCTCTTGGCGGGCTTCCTCATCGTTGGCGGGCCCCATCAGGGCGCTTTCGTGGCGCCCGTGCAGCCGTTGCGTGCCATAGCGATAGGCCTCGTGCCACAGGGTATGCAGCCCCTGGACTTCGGCGCGCAGCCCGGCTGTGCGCCGTGGATGCTCGAGGACCCGGCCATTAGCCACTAACGCACCGCCTTCCGCGCCGGGGATGAATTTGCGGGTGGAGGCAATGGCGTAGTCGCCGAAGCTGCCGGGCAAAACCGTGCCAGTACGGGCGTATAGGGCGTGGGCGCAATCTTCAATCAGCACTACCGACTCGGCGCGGCAGCGCTGTTGAATTTCCGCCATCTGGGGCGTTATGAAACCAAAAAAATGCGGCAGAATAAGTGCTCTCAACTCCAGTGTGAGGGCTTCAGTCACCGTCTCCAACGCGACTTGCGCCTGCTCGGTCACCGGCAAGAATACCGGGATAGCCCCTAGCGCGAGAATGGGATAAATCATGGTGGGACAGTGGTAGGCCGGTACCGCCACCCGGTCTCCCGGGCGCACGCCGCTAGCCTTGAGCGCCCAGTAGGTGGCGCTCTGACCTGAAGGGGTGAGCAAGGCATCCCGCGCCAGAAAGCGGCTGTCACTGGCGAAGTGTTCATCACTATGGCCGGCCACGCCCAAAACCGGCAGGGTGGGAAACCATGGCCGTGGGTGATTGGGGGGAATAGGTTGTACGCGGTAGAACCGAACTCCATCGGTCGGGGTATCTGCTAGCACCGGTGGTCGGGCTCGTGGGTGGCGCGCCCGAATCGTCGCTGCGTCGCAGGGGTTAGATCGCGTCTCATCGGGCAAAAAATGTCGTTCATGTTGGGCCCCTACTGCAGCTGATGTTCAGCTGATTGTGTGCTGAAAGGGTTGGGTCGGACAGATCATAGCGGCGCTAGCTGCTGAATCTGAGACCAGCCAAAATGTAATCCTCAGCCGCGCGGGGCGCTTTCCAGCGGCTCGTCATGCGCCAAATCACTCGCTCGTCGTCGCAAAAAAACGTGCACGCCGCGCGCTTCTTGCGACGCGACGGTTTGTTGCTGCGGCGAGACATCACTTAAAGATGCGCCACCCCAAGCCCTGATAGCCAAGGCCAAGTATGAATCTTCTACCCCACGGGGAATAGGTGCTCGCGGATATGGGCAGTTAGGTGCTGCGTGTGGCGCGACACTTGACGCGCGGGGTGCGCGCAGCCTGCTCGTTTTCGGGTGGCGGTGCGTTATGCCGCGCTGACGATGCGAGGGTGATTTTGCGCAAGCGCTGGGTGACTCGGCGCCGCTAGCGCACTTCGGCCGTTGCCTCGTCGTACACGATGAGGACCAGCATTTTGATCGGCAGTTTGATGAATTTCTCTGGGCCGTGCGGCACCGGCGCATCGAAGGTGAGGGTGTCGCCTGCGCTGAGCGTGTAGGTGTGTTGGCCATGCCGATAGACCATTTTCCCTTCGAGCATATAAATCAACTCCGTGCCCGGGTGCTGAAAAGTTGGGAATACTTCGCTGGCATCAGTGAGCGTTACCAGAAAAGGATCAAACAACTTGCGCGGCCCGCGGCCGTAGGCAAGGAGCTCGTAGAGATGCCCGCGCTTCGTGCCGCGACGGACGACTTCCATGCCTTTGCCTTTTTTGATCAGCTGGCCGCCACCCGATGGCTTATCGAAATTAAGAAATAAATGGGAGAGCGTTTCGCCGAGGGCGGTGGCGATTTTGTGCAGGGTGTCGAGGCTGGTCGAGGAGATGCCGTTTTCGATTTTGGAGACCATGCCACGGCTGATGCCGGCAGATTTGGCGAGTTCGGCGGTGGTGAGACGGTGGCGGAGTCGCAAGTCGCGGATCGACGCGCCGAGGTAGATATCGAGCGCGTTGTTTTCGGTGCCCGCCGGGGTGTTTTTGACTCGGGTTTGCATGGTTTTGGTACAGGTCCGGCTTAAAAATTGGGCAGCTTTTTTCTACTGTAGCACTCGCTCAAGCGCAGAGGGGGCTTGGCAATATTCAATCCCTCCAGCCAGATTTATGCCGCTGCCATGGGACGGCGCTGCTTGCGATGCGCGCAAGCGAGGGTTGCGCTGATTATCGCCTGAATGTTCCACCAGACGACGGGTCGTTATTTCGCTACAGCCGCCATCAGGCGCAAGAACCTGACCCCACCGACAGGTCTGCTCTGCGCTGGGGCCAATGGTTGCCTGCCACACTTTGGGGGTCGAAATACGGCGGCAAGCCATGCTGACGCGCGCACTGTTAACGGCGAATCCGGACCACCGCCGCGGTGCTCAACCGGTCTGTGTGCCGGTGCTGGGTCTGGCCATTTGTTTTGGGGCTGAGCAAGGCGATTACGACACTATTCAAGATGGCGTGCGGCAATCGGTGATGGGCCACCGCATGGTCTGCGGGACCTCGGGTCGGGGTGATGGCGCGCGCGGGCACCGGTAGTACGGATTCTCCGCAGGTAAAACGGGAACTGTCATGCGACGATTGCTTTCTTAGGCGAGCGTCTACCCTTGACTTCATTCTGGCGCTGCAGTCTGCTGTGAACACAACAATTATCTGGAGGTTTTATGGATATCGCTGCCATCCAAACTTTTTTAAGCACCACCGCGGCCGAACTTGGCATCAAGGCTGCCGCCGCGATTGCCTTCTGGATCACCGGTCGCTGGTTGATAGGTCAGGTCATCAGTGGCGTACAAGCGGGCATGAACCGCAGCAGCGTGGACACCACGCTGACCAAATATCTCGGGTCCATTATTGCGGTCGCGCTGAACATCACTTTGGTGCTGGGGATCTTGGGTTACTTCGGCATTCAAACCACCTCATTCGCCTCCATGTTGGATGGTGCCGGCGTGGCGATTGGCGCGGCTTGGAGTGGCATGCTCGGCAACTTTGCTGCCGGCGCGTTCCTGCTGGTACTGCGCCCCTTCAAGGTGGGCGATTTCATTTGTGCGGGCGGTGTTACCGGTACCGTGCACGAATTGGGCTTGTTCGGTACCACCATCCTCACGCCAGACAACGTGCTGACGTTAGTGGGCAACACCAAGGTGTTTGGCGATTCGGTGCAGAATTTTTCTGCCATGCCTACCCGCCGGGTAGAGCGTACTGCGCAGCTTGCCGGGGGGGTGGACACGCTCGACGCCATTGCCCGTCTGACGGCGGCCGTCCGGCAGATTCCCAATGTGGCCGTGACCCCGGCACCGGAGGTCAATCTGCTCGATATCAACCTGCTGGGAACGGTGATTGCCGTGCGTCCGTACTGCAATAACACCCACTACTGGCAAGTTTATTTTGACACCAACGCCGCCATCCTGCGGGTTGCCAGCGAAGCTGGCTGGCCTGCCCCAACCCCCGCCATGCTCAACAAAATGATGCAGTTGCCGGGGTAATGGTCACGGCTCACCCGCTGCGCGCCTGTGTGCGCGCGGCGAGTGATGCCGGTCGCTGGTTTGGGCGCGCTAAGCCCCAAAAATGAAAAAAAAATTAGGGTGCCAGACTATCCCCCACGTTTGCCCCTGCAAACGCGTGGGTAGGGGCAAGCCTAGGCGGCTAGGTGTGCTTTAAGACCGCGATCCTCCACTTGAAACCCCGTTCCGGGCCCTTTGCTGGGTGATGAAACTCGCCCGTTGTGCGCGTGTTGGGCGCCGGCGAAGCCATCAAGCATCTGCGTGGCGGTGAGGTAGATCTCACCCATTCGGCCGGTTTGTGGTCCGCCGCCAAGGCGTTTGAAGAAGCCGGCGTGGGCTCTGCGGACATCCAATACGCCTCCCTTTACGACAGCTTCACCATCACGGTGTTGATGCAAATTGAGGACCTTGGGTTTTGCGCAAAAGGTGAGGGCGGGCGCTTTGTGGCAGACGGCAACCTTCAGCGATCGTTGATGCCGACCTCAATACGCTGGCCATCAATCAGCCGGTGACGCTGGGTTTTGAAATTCGCGAGGGGCAGCCGGTGCCGGTGTTCCGGCCGGCGAGGTCCTAGGGCGATGGGTGGTATCCAACAAGAGGTAACACCGTATGCCTACTTCACCGGCGGGGGTTCTCGGACTTCAACCTGCACCCCTTCTCGCAGTAAATCGGTGGGATTTAGCACCACGCGGGTGTTGGCTGCCAGTCCCTCTACCACCTCAAACTGAGTGCCCAGATTGCGCCCGATAGTCACCGGGCGTAGGCGGATGGCGCCGCTGTCATCCACGGTGGCGAGGTGCGCGCCCTGGCTATCGAAGCGCACGGTGTTGGTAGGTACCAGCACGGCGCTGCCGGCGAACGACAAATGAAAAGCCACTTGCGCGTATAAGCCCGGCAGCAGGGTGTTATCGGCGTTAGGCAGTTCAATTTCTGTGAGGAGGGTCCGCGAGGCGGGTTCGATGGCACCCGCCGTGCGCACGACTTGGCCGTGAAAGCGCTGGCCAGGAAATTCTGCCACCCGCACCTCGGCGGCGAGACCCGGGACGATGGCGCGCAGGTTGGTTTGCGGCACGCCAACCCGAATACGCAGCCGGGTGGTTTCTGCCAGACGATACATTTCGTGGGTGTCGTGGCTGCCTGAATCAATCAGCGCGCCGTTTTCCACCTGACGCAGCACGACGGTGCCGGCAAACGGCGCAGTCACCCGCTTGAAGCCGGCCAGTTCTTCATAGCGTTGCTGGTTGGCATGGGCGGCGGCAACGTCTGCGCCTCGCGCTTTAAAAGATGCCGCGCGTTCGTCGAGTTCAGATTTCGGCACCATTTTGCGCGCAACCAGCGTTTGCCAGCGTTCAAAATTGAGCCGCGCAAGCTCCAGATTAGCTTGCGCCTGCGCCAGCGCTGCCCGGGCGGCGAGCAGCGCTTGATCCACTTCCGGGGTATCCAGTTCCACCAATAACGCGCCGGCTTTAACCCGGTCGCCGATCTCCGCATACCAACGCCGCACATAGCCGTCGGTGCGCGCGTAGATGGGGGTTTCCTGCCACGCCTCGATGGTGCCGGGGAGGACTAATTCCGCGGCGGGCGGCGGGGCCAGCGCGCGCATGACGACGACCATCTGCGGCGCTGCGGGGGGCGGGGTTTGGGCGAGCGCGGTGCTGCTCAGGGCCAGCAGCGCCAAGGTGGGGTAGAGGAGCTTCATGCGTTTCCTTCAATCGCCGCAGCAGGGCTGCCACGGCGCTGGTAGACAAGACTGTAAAACACCGGCACAAATAACAACGTGGCCATGGTGGCGAGCGTGAGTCCACCGATCACGGCCAGACCCAACGGCGCGTTCTGCTCGGCGCCTTCGCCGTGGCCGAAAGCCATCGGGAGCATGCCGATGGTCATCGCGGTGGCGGTGATACACACGGGCCGCAAACGGGTCGTTGCCGCGGCTAAAGCTGCGGCCAGCGCGCTGCGGCCGCGGGCCATTTCTTCGTTGGCGAAAGACACCACCAAAATGCTGTTGGCGGTGGCCACACCCACCGTCATGATGGCGCCCATCAGCGCTGGCACGCTGAAATGGGTGCCCGTGAGATACAGTATCCACACGATACCGCTGAGAGCCGCAGGCAGCGCCGTGAGAATGACGAAGGGCGCGCTCCACGACTGAAAATTCACCACCAGTACCAAGTACACCAACACGATGGCGAACCCGAGTCCTGACGCCATGGCCCGGAACGCATCGTCCATGCTGGCAGCTTGGCCGCGCAACACAATCGTCATCCCCGGCGGCAGCTTGCCGGTATAACCATCGATTATCTCTTTAACGCTGGTTACCACGCTGCCCAAATCGCGGCCTTCCACGTTGGCATGCACGTCAAAGACGGGCTTGGCATCCGAACGCGAGAGTACCGCGGCGGAGCGTCGCTGCTCGATCGTGGCAACGTTAGAAAGGAGCTCTACTTCGCCATCGGCCCGATGGGCAATCGGCAGATTGAGCAGATCGCTGAGCCGGTCTACGCGATACTGCGGCGCCTGTACGACCAAAGAAACTGGCCGACCGGCTTTGGGATCGACCCAAAAATTAGGCGTCACCTGGCCACTCCCCGACAGCGCGATGAGCACGTTGCTGGCGACCTCGCTTTGGGTTAGACCCAGATCGGCGGCGCGCAGGCGGTCGATGTTAATTCGCAGGTCCGGGGCGTCGAGCACCTGCTGGATACGCGCATCCACAATGCCCGGGATGCGCTTGATGCGTTGTTCAATTTCCTGCGCGAGGGCGTAGGCCTTGGGCGAATCAAAGGCCACGACTTGAATATCCAAGGGTGCCGGGATCCCAAAATTGAGGATCTGGCTGATCATGTCGGCGGGTTGATAGTAGAAGCGCAGCTCGGGGAATTCGGCAACCAGCCGGGTGCGCAGCAGTTGCATATATTCCTGCGTGGCGCGTTGCCGCGTGGGTTTCAGTGCCACCAGCACTTCGCCGTCAAAAACGCCGCGGTTAGCGTTGTCGCCCCAGGCCAGATTGAAGGCATCGGGTAGCCCGATGTTATCGATAACCAGCGCTAAATCAGTCGCAGGAATAACCTCCCGGATGACTTCATCAACCGCCGTGAACCAGTGCTGAGTCACTTCTAGGCGAGTGCCGGTGGGCGCGGTGACATGCAAGCGAAACTGGCCGGCGTCGACCACCGGGAAAAAATCTCGACCCACTTTGGGCAAAATGAGTATCGCGCTGATAATCACCGCCACTGCGGCGAGGAGCGGCACGCTGCGGTGGCGGAGCAGCCCTTCAAGGAGGGCGGTGAACACCCGTTGAAACCACGAGAAAGCCTCCTCAAACAATACCCGCGCATACACCGCGAGCATCGCCAGCCGAAAGAGCAGCACGCGCAGTGGGCCCGGCCGACCCTCCAGATCCACCTCCCCGGGCAGCAAATATTTGAGCATCACCGGCACTAGCGTGCGCGAGAGTAGGTAGGAAGCCCCCACGGCGAACACCACGGCGAGCGCCAAGGGTTGGAAAAGATATTTAGCCGCACCGTCTAAAAAGACCACCGGCAAAAACACAATGCAGATAACCAGCGTTGCCACCAGCGCGGGCAAGGCAATTTCTTGCGAGCCTTGCAAGATCGCCTGCTCCAGGGGCGCCCCACGCTCGAGATGACGGTGGATGTTTTCGATGGCAACGATGGCGTCATCAACGAGCACCCCAATGGCGAGTGCCAAGCCGCCGAGTGTCATGACGTTAAGCGATTCCCCCATCACCCAGAGCAGCGCAATGGAGAACAGCACCGACAGCGGAATGGACGCGGCGACAATCAGCGTGCTGCGCCAACTGCCCAAAAATAGTAAGACGAAAAGCGACACCAAACAGGCTGCCACCAGGCCTTCCACCACCACCCCAT
>CAIPNE010000894.1 GCA_903866355.1 uncultured Gammaproteobacteria bacterium | reverse complement strand
GTGGGGTGGTTGGTGGATGGCGCGGCGATCATGAACCAAGTACCGCTGTGCCGTTGTTCTTACGGCCCGTACGCGCGCGCGATGGTGCGAATCTGTCGCGAGGAATCCTTCCACCAACGGCAGGGTTTCGATTCGCTACTCGCGATGATGCAGGGCACCCCCGCTCAGCGCGCCATGGTGCAGGATGCGGTTAACCGTTGGTGGTGGCCGGTTTTGATGATGTTTGGCCCGCACGATAAAGATTCCCAGAATTCCGAACTCTCGACCCAATGGGGCATCAAGCGCATTTCTAACGATGACCTGCGCCAGCAGTTTGTCGACGCCGCCATGGCCCAAAGCGAGGTGCTGGGTGTGAGCTTCCCTGATCCGCATTTGCAGTGGAACGCTGAGCGTGGCCACTACGATTTTGGTCCTATCGACTGGGCCGAATTCTGGAATGTCGTCAACGGTTATGGCCCGTGCAACCGCGAGCGCCTACAAGCCCGCGTGGATGCGTGGGAAGAAGGCGAGTGGGTGCGGGCCGCGGCCAGCGCTTATGCGGCTAAACATCCAGCGCCCGAACGCGCGGCGGCTTAACGGAGCACCACCATGAGCGAACGCAAAGACTGGCCGCTGTGGGAAGTGTTCCTGCGCAGCAAGCAGGGGCTAGACCATAAACATTGCGGCAGCCTGCATGCCCCAGATGGCCAGCTGGCGCTCCAGATGGCGCGCGATGTGTATACGCGGCGTCAAGAAGGGGTGTCGATTTGGGTGGTGCGGGCGGACCAAATAATCGCCTCAGATCCGGCCGAAAAATCTGCTTTTTTCGACCCCATGCAAGATAAAATTTATCGCCATCCCACGTTTTACGAACTGCCCGATGAAGTTAACCACCTGTAACGAATATGCCAGTTAGCGACCTGACCCCCGCGCCGACAAGCGCTGTTGGCGCCGCCCACGTGCCGGCACTGCTACGCTTTGCCGACGGCTCTTTAGTGCTCAGCCAACGGCTGGCGGCCTGCTGCGGGCATGGCCCGGCGCTGGAAGAAGACATCGCCTTGGCCAACATCGCGCTCGACTTGCTGGGACAAGCACGCTTGTTGTTGAGTCACGCAGGCTTGCTAGAGGGGCAGGGCCGGGATGAGGATGCGCTGGCCTATTGGCGTGAGGAAAACGAGTTTCACAACCCGGTGCTGTGCGAATTGCCAAACGGTGATTTCGCCCAAACCTGCCTGCGGGCATTTTTTTACGTTGCGTGGCAGGCGGAACTCTGGATTGCTTTAAGCGCCAGCGCGGATAGCACGCTGGCGGGGATTGCGCAGAAAAGCGCGAAGGAAACCCGTTATCACTGTGAGCATCTGGCCGCATGGGTCGTGCGCTTGGGTGACGGCACGCCCGAGTCTCATCGTCGTCAGCAGCGTGCGTTGGACTATTTATACCCCTACGCCAACGAGCTTTTTTTCGACGATGACACCGACCGCGCGACCGCAGCGGCCGGGCTGGGACCTTTACCGTCTACCCTCGAAGCGGCGTGGCGCGCCCGCATCGCGCAGCTAATCCACGAAGCCACCCTCAGCCTGCCGGCCGCAGTACCGTTTTATTCGACCGGCCGACAGGGGCGACACAGCGAATGTTTCGGCTTTTTACTCGCCGAAATGCAGTCCTTGGCGCGCGCCCACCCAGGCGCAAACTGGT
>CAIPNE010000893.1 GCA_903866355.1 uncultured Gammaproteobacteria bacterium | reverse complement strand
TTTTTCTTTTCCCTTGATATTCAACCGGTCGCCATTTGTAGAGCCGTGCTCAAAGAAAAACTGCTTCGAGTAGGTCGGCGCAACTATACCAATCAGGCCTTTATGCTCCACTACTTTGGTAGGCCAACAAAACACGCCTTTCCAATATTCAGCTTCAGCAGAGCTATAAATTCCGTCTTTGTACTTTCCGGTCAATAAACTTAGGCGTTCCTTGGTCGCGTAGTCGGCAGGTTTTCGAAAAAAAGCGACTACGTAGCTTTTGTCTGGCGAGAAATAGACATCCTTCATGCCGCCCGCACCGATGATGGTATCTACGAACTCTACGTCGGACCCATCATGGGCCTTGATTCGGACCACGCCCATCAGTTCGTCTCCACTTCTGCTGCACGCGGTACGAGCAGTAACAAGGTTCGGTCGTCATGGTTGCCGGCGGACCAGAAGTCCATCCAATCTAACAACTGTTGATCCGTATTAGGCTGGCCTGGCGCCAGAGCGGTGAGCACCGCATTGATGTCTTCTTGAAAAGTCGCCCAAGCAGCCGGCATTTTTAGCATCTGCTCGGTCGGGAATTTCGGGTCCGATATGCCATCTGTCATTAAAGCGAGGAAGCCGAAATCCTGAACGAGCGTGTAGCGCAAACGCTTCTGTACTGTCTCAGCGCGGCTTAAATCTTCCGAGGTAAAGAACGTCGTCTGGCCGGCATATTCTCCGGTCTCGGGTTCGCCGAACAGTTTGGGCGCCGCCCACTCGGGGCTCCACATGCCAATAGCACCGTCACCCACCCAATAGGTGCCAACGAACCATGCATTTTTCGTGGTTCGCCTTACGATAGAAACCAGCAACGTGGTCGAGAACTCTTTAATCGAAACGCCAAGCGCGTCGGCTTCTTTGCGAACGGCGGCCTGCGCATGGCCCACTGCTGTACCCAAGACGTGGTACAAAGTTCGCGTCCAGAAAGCGCTATCCGCTTTTTCGCTCTCTTCCGCTTCACGCGACCTTGCGTCGAGTTCCGCGGCCAGTCCCTCGGGGGAATCGACGAGTAGCTCTTTGAGTTTTTCGATAATGACGTTACAGGCAACCTGACTACCACGGCGCGAGGACTTGGCGCTACCCGCACCATCCGCTACGCACAGCAGATGCCAGCCGTTCGAATCATCTTCTGGCGGCAGATGCATGCCAAAATCGTCGTCTCTAAACGATCCCACATGGGCGTGAGACCGCCCTCTAACACTGGCGGCGACAACGTTCGCGACTGCCGACCCACCTTGTTTTTTATCGGAATCCTCTTTCCAAAAAGGATCGGAGCGGTCTGAGGGCAAATCTTTCCAAAGGCTTCGCGGGTCAGCGTTAATCGTGAGAAGGAATTCGCCTTCAACGGCACTTTCGCCCACTCGCCTCCAACGGACAACATATTCGCCAGCGACTTCCGGCGTGCCCGCAACGGACCCTTGTTCACTGAGGGACAGCCCAGCCGGCCATGGATCCAGAAACTCCAGCCGTTCTAGGGGAATCTTGAGCACCGAACCCAACGCTGCCGAGTACGCACGAGTTGCATTTCCGTTCGGCAACCGCATCGATTTAGGCTTGATCATTGGCGGCGGAGGTGCCTTTAAGGGGGTCGGTTGAACCGTCTGGCGGGTGGGTGCTGCTACTACTGCGGGCGACGCTTCCGGTTCATTAGTCACTTCCGGATGGGCGGGTACTAAGCTAGGTGCGCTTTCGGGGCTTGCACTAGGGGCATCCGCTGTGGCAGCCGGAAGCTCCACCAGAATGGTTTCTTCAACTTCAGATTGGTAAATCGGTGGCAGCAACAATTCGGGCTCAGGTAACACGGCGGGGTTGGTAGCAGCCTCAGATGCAACTACCTCGGGCGGCGTTTCGTTCGTCAGAGTGATCGAATCATTCTGAATTTTCACGGGCTCCTGAACGGGTGGCAGGTGAGATTTAACCCGATCAATCAGCACTTCTAAATGAGCTGAAATCTCCACTAGTTCGCCTTGCCCAGAGGTTTCCAGTTCGCGTTGTGCAGCGACAAGCGACTGGTGTACGCGCTCAAGACTTAGGGGTTTTTCAGATTCACTGACCATCAGACCACCATCAGTAATTCAGGCGGAGGGGGAGGAAGCTCGGGAGTAGCTGTAGTCCCTTGGCTTTGCGAGCCACGGGATACCGACGCCGACACCCAGGTAAAGAAAGTTTTAAGACCACTGGCTTCTAGGGTATCGAGCCGAACCGTTGGCTGAGCGACTTCGGAAAGAATTTCTACGGAAGCCTTGGGCCCGGCAGCACACCCTACAATCATGCCGAAACCACATGAGTGGACCTCCGGAATGGTTTCTCGGTAAAGCGCAATATCGCTTGGCGAACCATCCGTCATGATGAAAAGCAGCGGACGCCAGTCGCCTTTGGTTTCACCGGAATTTCGAGCGACATCACGCCGGACTTCGCGACACAGCACTCGCAGCGCGTCGCCGAGATGAGTTGGCCCGCTTTCTGGCGTGGTGATTTCCGGAATTTGCGCGGTATCCAACGCGGTGAGTGGCAGCAAAACCTTGACCTCACGGTCAAAGGTAATGATGGACAACCAAACCGTCTCCAGAGCGTAAGGGTCCTGTCGCAGCATACCCACCAGCATATCGACGCCAGTCCGCACAGCTTCGATGGGCTCGCCGCGCATGGAGCCGGAGGTATCGAGAAGTAAATAAACGGGCAATCTGCGCATTAGCGTCCTGCTCAACTTCGAGACTTTAAGGTTGGCACCATTTCCGGTGCCAACACGCCATTCCACTATTCGCGCATTAAACCGCGACAACAATCTCTGGCGGCGGCGGCGGCAACTGGTCGCCCTTGGAGAGGTCGATGTTGTTCGCCACGCTCGCCGATGCCTTGGCAATCGAAGACGATACCCACTTGAAGAACGCCTTCAACGTGCCCGGGTCCGAATCCTTCAGCATTACGGTGGTTTCCGTAATCTGCTTTAACAAAGAATCGTCGGCGCCATCGACGCCGCAAGCAACAACGATGCCCCACTTGCCTTTCTTGAATGCGGCAAGGCCGGCAGCGAAGTCGTCCGTCGGGAGGCCGTCCGTCATGATGAATACCAGCGGCTTCCAGTCGCCTTTCATCTCGGGCGTGGACTTGCGAATTTCGCGCTCGGCGCAACTCGCAACCATTTTCAATGCGTCACCCATTGCCGTAGTACCAGTGGCCTGCAGCGGTGGCTCCTGAAAGGCACCGAGCTCAGTCAGTGGCACGACCTGGCGAGCGGACGAGTCGAAGGTAATAACGCTGAGACAGGCCGTCTCAAGCGCTTGCGGATCCTGACGGAGTGAACTCACCAGCATCTGCACACCAGATTGCACGGCGACAATCGGCTCGCCGGACATCGAACCGGACGTATCTAGCACCAAGTAAATAGGAAGTCTGCGGGACATTATTGTTAGCTCCAGAGTTCGGTTGAATGTCAAGTGTATCGATCAACGAGCACCTGCAACGGCTGCTGACCACCATGACGGTAGCCGACCCCCATTGCTTCGAAACGCCATCGACCATCTCGCTTGTAGAGCCTGCCAAATTCGACACAGGACTCGACGGAAAAGTCTTCACTTAATTCGTACTTGCAAAGTTCATTGGATGGGTTGTTTGCATCGTAGATACGAATATAGGAATCGCTTACTTGCCCAAAATTGGTATTCGAGACGTGGCCGTCGT
>CAIPNE010000892.1 GCA_903866355.1 uncultured Gammaproteobacteria bacterium | reverse complement strand
GCCTCCGGTTCGACAAACTCGCACAGCGAGTTTGGACGCCGTAGGCGCCCCGCAGGGGTGAGCATGCGCCTAAGCGCAGGCGAATCTATCCCTCTCGTAAAGCTTTGGAGAACCCGCACCTGCGGGTTTTTTTATTGGCGGAGAGAGAGGGTAGCAAGAGCAGCCCCATTTTTGACCCCGAAACGAATGCGTTTGAGGTGCGCCAGTTCGAGGGTGGATGCTTGGGTTTTTTATCGCCGCGGGCGCGCAGGTAGCTACGGATGGAAGGCCATCTTCAGTCGCTTCGGCTGTCATCACAGCACTGCGTGGCGGCGTTCGTCGGCGGCGCACCAGCACGCGGCAGGTCCGCTAAACGGACCCAGACGGAGCATTTTGTTCTGAGAATGTATTGCACTAAGTGGTATATTTTCCCCGTGAGAAGAGTGTTCCAAACCTCAACCTTTACCCGCTGGATGCGAAAAGCAGGTCTGACCGACGATGCCTTGTGCGACGCGGTCTCCGAGATGGTCCAAGGACTTGTGGATGCCGACTTGGGCGGCCATGTGGTGAAAAAGCGGATCGCACTGCCCGGGCAGGGTAAGCGTGGCGGAGCGAGGACCATCGTGGCCACCAAGATGGCGGACCGCTGGTTCTTTCTCTACGGATTTGGCAAGAACGAACGCGCCAATATCGACAAGGACGAACTGAAAGTGTTTCAAGAAGTGGCGAAGGAACTACTGGGGTTCGATCACCGACAACTGGCGACCGCCCTAGCGGCTGGAGAGATTGTGGAGATATGTGATGGCAACGACGAAGCGTAAAAGCCGAATTCTGGATGAGATGCATGAAACTGCCCGTGGGCTGCATGGCGCTGGCCTGATCAGTAAGCGGCGTATGGGCGAGTTTGATGCCTTGTGCCATCTTGATGTCCACGAGATGGCACCGCAAAAGATTAAGTCTCTGCGCGAACAAGCGCATGTGAGCCAAGCGGTTTTTGCTGCCGTGCTAAACACCAGTCTGTCCACGGTGCAGAAGTGGGAGGTTGGCGACAAGAAGCCGAGCGGCCCCTCCCTGAAACTGCTGAATCTGATTGAACGTAAGGGGCTGGCAGCCATCATCTGAGGCGCGCTCACGCCGGGCCCCGAGGCATTGCGTGAAGTCACGAACCCTCGGGAAGGCGTGCCGAATCCTGCGTGACGGTGCGATCTTCATTGGTTGCTGGGCGTGCAACATCCCGAGATTTTTTTCACGGCCCCTGCTAAAACCCGCGCGATGACCCGCTGTGCGGTTTTTTTTGCCTCCCTCCCTTTTAACGGTGTCGTCACCACCGGTATGCGCGAGCTAATCCGGGGCGAGAGCTAACGCCTCGGGTCACCATGGTTGCCACTTAACGAAAAACTGCGACCCAGCAGGCCAAGAGTCCAAGCAGCGGCCACTGGTTTGACGTTGCTGCGCACAGGCTTAGGGACGCACGCAAAACCAAACCCACACCCGACATCGCCGTTCAAGGCATGGCCTAGCGATTGTTTCGAGCGGCCAGCGGCGTTGCTGCGATGCCCTTGACCGAAGCCGCGAGAATCACCGCCAAACAGCGCGCACCACGCTGCGAGAACGCACGAATTTAAGCTGCGCCAGCGGAGAATTCTTGTTATAGAGTCAGCGTATGAATACCGCCCTACTCCAAATCCGTCACATGGCGCGCCACGAATTAGATGTCATCGTGCAATGGGCCGCTAACGAAGGCTGGAATCCTGGCTTGCACGACGCCGACATATTTTGGGCCACCGACCCCGACGCATTTATGGCGGCGGAGTTGGACGGTGAAATGATCGGCGGTGGATCGATTGTTAGCTACGACGGTGTGTGTGGCGCCATGGGATTCTTTATTGTTCATCCGCAATTTCGGGCGCGCGGCTTCGGACGCCAATTGTGGATTGCGCGCCGTGACCGTTTGATTCAGCGGCTGCAGGCACCGGCGCGCATTGAAATGGATGGCGTCTTCACGATGCAAAATTTCTACGCCAAAGGGGGCTTTGAGTTTCTGCATCGCGATTTGCGGTTTCAGGCAATCAGCCCAACGCTGGCTAGCGCCCGCCCGGAGCTTGCTAAAACAGACACCGTGGTTGACCTCGCCCGCGTGGCTTTTGCAGAAATCTGCCAATACGATCAAAGCGTCTTTCTGGCGCCACGCGCCAAATTTTTACAGCGATGGATCACACAGCCGGACTGCCACGCGCTGGGCGCGATGGCGCATGGGCGCCTAGTAGGGTATGCCGTGGCACGTGCCTGCCGGGAGGGCTACAAAATTGGTCCGCTGTTTGCCAATGACCCCGCTATCGCGGACCGGCTGTTTCAAGCGTTACTAGGGCGACTGCCAAACCAGCAGCTGCAAATTGATGTCCCCGAACCCAACCTGGCCGGTGTCGAGATGGTCAAAAGCCAGGGTTTTAGCGAGGTATTTGGCTGCGCCCGGATGGCGCTAGGCCCCCCACTGCCACGGCCAGTGGCCAATATATTTGGGGTCACCACCTTTGAGTTGGGGTGAACGCCTCGCCTCAACAAGCATGAACCACTCAGGATGGCCGAGAATCCTTGGCGTACACCGCCAGTCGACAGGCAAGCGACGCCCGTGCGTCCCACTGCGGAGAGGGTCGGCACTACCGTAACGCGCCTATGCGGCCCGGCGCCGGCCGCGTTAAGCGCTAGCAACTGGAGTTTGAGCGAGCAATAGCCATGAAAAATCAAAAATTACTG
>CAIPNE010000891.1 GCA_903866355.1 uncultured Gammaproteobacteria bacterium | reverse complement strand
CCAAGGGTTTTGGTTTTGTCGAAATGCCCAACAATGGTCAGGCACTTTCGGCTATCAAAGCGCTTAACGAAAAGCCGCTCAAAGGGCGCAACATGCGCGTGAACGAAGCCAAGCCACGTGAGGCGCGTCCACCGCGCCGCAACGCGTACTAGAGCTTTGCGCCGGGTCGAGGCTCGCCGGTTGGCGTACCACTGCGGTAACGTAGCGCCAGCGGTGACCTCGACCCACCTCTCTGTCTTAGCCGCGTGAGTATTTCGCGTATAGCAAAAGCGCCAAATCGGCGCAAATGACCGCAGTGCCCTAAAATTCAGGACCACTGGCTCAACAAAACTGAGCATTTCCGGTTGCCCAGCCTCTGGGTGAAAACCGCGAGGATGCCGGCGCCAATAACCGACCCCTGTGCAAATTAACGCAGCGGCTTGGTTTCCTATGCTTTCATCCGCCCACTCCACGATCCCGCCTAGGTTGGGTCGCCGTGCCATCCGTTGATGCGCCGTTAAAACCCAAAAAGTAAAACTGCCACGTGGGAGCCACCCCGCGGTGACCATCCATACGTGCGCTTTATGTGCTCTGACCCCAGACATTTTGAGCGTACGCACGAGCTAATGTCGCTGGCAACAGTTTTTGCCAGCGCAGCGCGCCATTGCGAACAGCAAGGGCCCTCAGCAGGCCCTAAAAAAGGCACCGGTTCCAGATGGCCTCGCGTTATGCACGCGTTGTATGTCTCGGCTCAGGGCTGCCACTAAGGCGCTAGAACAGCCTGGGTAGGGTTCGGCCCGAGTTGTGAGGCTGCTAGCCCCGGTGGGTTGCCCAAGGCCCGCAGCCACGCGTTCAAACTGCCTCGTCAACCCCATTGGCCGGGTGGTCTAGCCCTGCCAATGCTTGAAAGATCAGCGGTGGGTTAGTGCAACGCAGCGCTCAATTCGCGGCGCCAGAGCTGAGTGAGCGGATTTTTTTCACCCAATAACTTGAATAAGGCGATGCAGGTGCGGCGCGCGCCATCTTGATGATAACGGCGGTTGCGGCGCAGAACGCTGATGAAAAGTCTCAGCGACTCCTCGAAATCGCGCCGCTGCAGGGCCACCAAAGCCAGCAGATAATCGGCGCGTACAGGGTCCTCTGGGAGGTCGTCAGGGGCTGCGGCGAGCACTAGTTGGTCGGCGAGGGTGCGGATGGCCTCGGCCTTCGCGTCATGGTCGGAACTCTGGCCAATGTTTTCGAGCAGCTCGCGTGCTGCCGCCGGATCATCTTGCAGCACCATGCGCGCTAGCAGAACGCGGGCCTGTGGGTTGTTGGGCTCGCTCCCCAGGACGGTGTCTATCAGTCCACGGGCGGCATCGAAGGCGCCGGCTTCCACCAGTTCGGCTGCTTGCGCCAGCAGCTGTGCGATTTTGCTCGGGAGATGTTTCTCTAACCATTCCCGCACGCCGGATTCGGGCAGCGCGCCGGTAAATTCGGCCACAGGTTTGCCATCTATGAACAATTTGACGGCTGGGATACTGCGGATCCCAAAGCGCGCGGAGTGTTCTGGAAAGCGCTCAGTATCAATTTTAGCGAGCACCCAGGTGCCGCCGTTGCCCGCGGCGAGTTTTTCCAACACCGGTCCCAGTGCTTTACACGGGCCGCACCACTCGGCCCAGAAGTCGGCCACCACCGGGACCTCGAAGCTGCGGGCGATGACTTGTCGTTCGAAGTCGCTGATGTCATGGGCCATGTCAGGATATGTCCTAAAAAAATTGAAGAGGGCGCGGAGGGCTGGAGGGTAACCAATTCGACCGACCGCGGCGATGCCGGCGATCTGAACTGTCATCTGCCTGCAAAGCACGACCACAACAATTCTCCAACAAGCGCTAGTTAGCCATCGGAGGAATTGTCATGGGGGCGTCTATTAAGTGTGCGGAAGGTGAAGTCATGGATGTGCTGATGCAGGTGCACCATCTGCCCCAACGTGGGATCCAGCTGAGCTTTATCAATAGCGCCGGCCAGCTGGTCAGTCTGCGGCTATCGGGCAATGTGGCGCTAGATTTGCGTGCTGAACTCAATGCGCTGGGGGAACAGCTCTACTAGCCTGCGGGCGCGCCGCTTCCCGGGCATAATGCGCGTCCCGCCGCTGGAAGTACTGGGATGAGCGCTAACAAGCTGCACAAATTTATTTTTGAAGGGTTGCCCGTGCGTGGCGCCTTGGTTCGGCTTACCGACGCGTGGCGCGAGGCCCTGCGGCTGCGTGCTGTGGTGGGCGAGTTTCCGGCGCCGGTGCGCGTTTTAATGGGCGAGATGGTCGCTGCCGGGCTCTTAATGCAATCCAGTATTAAGTTCGAGGGGGCTTTGGTGCTGCAATTGCACGGTGATGGCCCCGTAAAATTGGTGGTGGCAGAAGTGAAATCCACGCTGAGTTTTCGGACGACGGCCAAGGTCGTTGGACCGCTAGACGATACCGCGAACTTGCAGCAGATGGTCAACCCGCGGGGTACCGGGCGTTGTGCGATTACTTTGGAT
>CAIPNE010000890.1 GCA_903866355.1 uncultured Gammaproteobacteria bacterium | reverse complement strand
TTTCCAGCACGCCTTCTTCCACCAGTTCTATGATGGTTTGAGTTTGGACCGCGCAGGCGCGGCACAGATCGTCAATGGTTAACTCGATCTGCTCTTCGAAAATACAGATGACTGGGTTTGTCTGCGGGTCATTGCTGGTCATGCGACTACACTCCCATCTCGGCACGCGGATCGAAGGGGAGATCCTCGGCCATCTTGCGGTAGGCGTTCACTGCGGCATCCGTTTCGGCGGGTGGCAGCGCTATCTGCAACACCACATACAGATCGCCCGCCGGGTTGCCGGGCAGGCCGCGTCCTTTGAGGCGAAGCTTGGTGCCGCCACGAGATTTGGGTGGAATTTTCAGGCCCACGGTGCCCTCCGGCGTGGGGGCTTGAACACTGGCCCCCAACGCGGCTTCCCATGGGGCTACGGGGAAATCGAGGTAGATGTCGCGACCATCGGCGCGATACAAACGGTGTGGTCGAAGCTCGACCTGCAAGTAAAGGTCGCCGGCGCGCCCCGCGCCGAGGCCCGGACCACCCTGACCCGCCAGACGAATATGTTGTCCAGCGCGAATGCCCTTGGGTATGGCCACGTTTAACACGCGCTCTTTGGCAACCACATGACCTTGGGCGTCCACCTGCGGCATTTTTAGGGTGATGGTGCGTGTGGGACCGGTGTAGGCGTCTTCCAAATCAATCAGCACCTTGGCGTGATGGTCCTCACCTTGCATCTGGAAACCACCACGTTGTGCGCGGCCTGCGCCGGCGTTGGCACGTCCGAACAGCGTTTCAAAAAAATCGCTGTTCTCGTCGGTAAAGCCGGCACCCTCACCGCGCCCGCGAAATTCAAATCCATCGTCCCAGCCAGGTGGGGGACGGAAATCCTGCCCACCTTTCCAGTTGGCCCCCAGCTCGTCGTAGGCGACACGTTTCTCGGGATCTTTCAGCACCTCATAGGCTTCGCCTAATTCCTTAAAGCGTGCCTCGGCATCAGTTTCCTTGCTGACGTCCGGGTGATACTTGCGCGCAAGTTTGCGATAGACGCGCTTAATGTCGTCTTGGGTTGCATCGCGTTGAATACCCATGACCTCGTAATAGTCTTTGAATTTCATCGTGGTCCCTGTCTGTATAAGACTCGCAACTCGCCAATTGCAGCGCAACCGCCAGTGTACGCGCAGGTCGACAGCGAGATACCGGCGGGTTTGACGCAGGTCAAGTGACCCCGTTGTTTAGGGCGTCAATGACTCGGACGTGCAGCGACTGCGTGAACACACCAGCGCGGCGAGGCTTTTTCCCGGCACGCTGAGCCAACCGTAGGGGAGGTCTTATTTAGCGATGGGTTATGCCACGCGAGCGAGTTGCTACAGTTAAGTGGCAGCTTAGGGGTCAGGTCTCCCGTTCTGCATTCTGCGCTTCATTATTTCAAGCGCCGACGATAGTCGGGCCCCTACGCATCGAATACCCCGGCGCCGTGGATCACGGGACATGGCGCGGCGACCCGCGCGAGCCGATGGCCAAAGAGGATGTGGATCGCTCGCGGTGAAGACCACCGGCAAAGAGCAGCACAACCCAAACATCGCCAATGCCTCCTACTCAGGCGGCCACGGCCAAACCGCCATCGCACTGGCCTTCGGCAGATCCTCCTCGACAGTTAGCCGCGTCTTGGCGGGGTTGGCGCTGGGGAATACAGCGTGATGGCCTACCCAATGGGAAATGGGGGACCTGACCCCATATGAACGCGCAGGACGGGGGAGATTAACGCCCCATGCAGGGATATGAGTGGTGGCCGAGATATAACCAGCAAGCTGCCGGTGGTATTTCGAGTGCCGTGCGTACGGCTCTGCCGGCAGACGGCGGTCACGCGGATCGCCGTCTGCCTCCAGACTGTCCGGGCTACGCCGTTTTGCGGCGGTAAATGGCGCCTAGGCCCACCAACAGCAGCGCCAGCGAACTTGGCTCCGGCACGTTGTTGTCAAACGTTCCGGTTAGCGACATCGCGACACTGGAAAAGGCGGGATCGCCATAGCCCGCAGCCCAACTAGCACCGCCGTCAGCACTGTTCGCCGCGCCGCTGTCGGCTACACCTTTAGAAAGGTAGTCATAAAAATTGGTAGTGATAGCTTGGACGGCAAGATAATACGAACCCGCCGCAAGGCTGGCGGGGGTGAAGCCGAAGGAATAGTCAGTTGTTGGGGCCGATGCTCCCACCGGCCCGGCTACGTGCGTCACCGCCGTGTTGGTGCCGGAGAACAAGGTTGATCCCGGCAGCCCGCCCGTGCCATTAGCAGCCAAAATCAGCCAGTTCACGCCGCTGGCGAAAACGCTGTTTTCAACCCACGAATTGAAGCCGGCCGACGTGGCCGTGGCAGCCTGGGTTAAGGTGAATTTCTGCGCGCCGTAGTAGGTGCTACCCATAAAGCCCGGCCCGCAGGTGGTGTTGTAGCGGCAATTGCCGTTTTGGCTGGCAGTGAGATCGGGCGAATTCTGGAAGAGGACGGTGGCGGAAGCGGCCCCGCTCGCGGCTAAGCCGCTGGCGAGTATCGTGCTGAGAAACAGTGTTTTAAATGATTTCCTTTCGAGAGCATTGCTTGGAGGGGACCGCCGCGCGCCGCGGACGACCGGAGTACAACACGCCCCCCCCCCGCAAGCGCTGAGGCGACCCAAAATGTTAACTTTTGTTAATTCTTTCAGGGCGGGCCCGCGGGTGACCTAACGGCCGTAACAGCCACCCCGAATGGTCGTGCTGCGACCGCGATAGACAGGGGACACCCATCGTTTACGACTCCGAGAAAAACGCGCGCCCTCGCCGCATGCCGCCTCGCTAAGTGCCTCACCTTTCCCGTCGATGGCTGAACACCAGTCCTAACAGACCACTGTTCACTGCGGCGGCCGGCGCATTTTTTGGCCGCGTGCTAAGGCGGCTATTAGTCATTGGTCTCATGGGCAGGGGCTAATCGTCGCCCCTCCGCGCGGCGGCACTAGCGGCCTAGGTCAGGCCAATTAAAGAATAAGAACGCGATTCGCGACATACCCACCTGGCCAAAACATAAGGCTAAGACCTCGCTTTTACGCGCAAGGGACTGGCCCGTTGGTTGCCCTGCGCAGGGATATCAGTGGTTGTTGAAATATAACCAGCAAGCCGCCGGCGGTATGTTGAACGCGGTTAAAAAAAGCCCTGCACGCGTCATCGAAACCATCACCGAGCCAGTCTCCCTGCAGCGCCGATTAACTGCTCTTTGGCATATTCCTCACCGGCTGCGCAATTGCTTGGGCGCAGCGTTGCCCCTCAAAACCGGTGCCGGGGCGCGTAGATAGATTTAAATCGCGATAAGGTTAGGGTTATCATCCCGCCCCTAGCATTATTACCCAGAGGAGATTGATCGATGGCGCGTAGCACAGTTGAAGCACAGCTCGCCGCATTGCGAAAGCAGCGGGAATTACTGAATAAAAAAGAACAGCTGTTATTGGGTAAATCACACGAAAAAGTTTTAGCGCGCATCCTGCAAATTGCTAAAGATGCCGGTTTAACCCCCGCGGCAATCGCGAAGGCCTTCGCCGAGATCAAACCCGGAAAGACCGCCAAAATGGCCAA
>CAIPNE010000889.1 GCA_903866355.1 uncultured Gammaproteobacteria bacterium | reverse complement strand
GTGCGACGCTCGGTAGTTTCAGCATCCTCGGCGGATTCACAATCATGGATGAGCAAGCGACGTTCGGGCAGGGTGTCGTCACGCACCCGTGGACAATCATTGGCGAGCGCGCGATGGTCGGATTCAACTCAAGCGTCGTCAAGGATGTCATGCCGTTCGCCAAGGTCGCAGGCGCGCACCACCATTCATCCCAAGCCCGAGCACGGCTACCGGGATCGGGGTTTCTTGTCGGTGGCCATGACCCCCGATTCCGCCATGGCGGCAGCCAATTTGGGCGGCACCATGATGTCTTTCGTGCAGCTACCTTGGGAGCAGCACCACGCAGCCGTGGAGGCGTGGCGCGCGCGTTTTAAGGAAGTGCATCCTAATAAATCACCCGGCGCGCCGGTGTTCTCGGATTTTACTTTCTGTCACGAAGACGCGGCGGTCGCCGAGAAAGTCGCCCGCGAATACCTCACCAAGTACTATCTGAGCGTGATTCGTCATTACGATTTTGACGGTTCGCATTGGGGCGATACGCAGGGCTATCAGGCCTATCAGGTGGCGGCCAGCACGCTCAAAGAAGTGGGCTTGGATGCCGCCTGCGAGGGCTTTGTGCAAAGCCAGTCGTGGGGTACGCCGGCGCAAATTATTGCCAGCTGGACGCGCCGCTTTGAGCTAACCGGCGAGCTACGCCCGGCGATGGCGGTGTCTTATGCCGGCCTGCCCTTTGATTTGGTGCGCAGCAGCTTGCGGCTCATCGGCGAGAAAGTGGTGCCCGCGTTACAACGGCTGGGTACCGCCGGCGCTTATTCCAACCGCGCGGCCTAAACCGCGCGCGGGCCGACCCCCCGCGCCGTTCACGCGACGGCTCGGGGGTATGGGGAAACCTAATACAACACGCCCCACAGCGGCACTAAACCCGCGCGTTGGGCGTGCGCTATCACGGTAAACAAGGGCAGCGCGAGAAACCACAGCGCGCCGTCACGCACGGCAATCCACAGTAAATCCGGTCGAATCGACATATTTTGTGGCACCTGATACTGACTAAAGCGCGGCAAAAAGCGCGGGGTCCGGGCGCAATAAGCTGCATACTCCGCGCCAAAGTGCGTGCGTAGCAGTTCTTCCTCGCGCCGCACCAAGGCGTTGAACAAACCGGCAAATGCCAGTGGCACCAGCGCCATCAGCACCAGATGGTGCGACAACAGGGCAACGCCCGTGACGCCCACCAGCGAGCAGACATACAAGGGATTGCGGCACACCGCGAAGGGGCCGTGGGTAATCAGCGCAGTATTTTTGTGCCCTCCCAAGAAGGCCGTACAAAATACCCGTCCCAGCGCGCACGCCGCGATCAACAGCGCGCCCGTCATGCTCAGGGTGTCGCCCAGCACGCTGTTGAAATCCATTAAGGGCCGGGTGAACAGGGTGGCAAGCAGGCTGACCAACAGAATTAGCCGGGTATCCCGAATGCGATTTTTGTTAAGTGCTTTGGCCATAGGATGGTTTCCGAAAGAAAAATACGTGGATTGGCGATGTCGGCACCCTCATAAGGGGCACGGGCAAAAAGAAAGCAGACAGCGGAGAGTCTGGCCTTTCTGGGTCTATATCTTGGGTCTATTTCTGGGTCTATTTCTGGGTCTCAGTTTAGCCGCCGGCCGAGGCACCAGAGCCCAGCGCACCGTGGCCCCATGTTATGCGTTGGGTGTGATGTCCAAGGTGGTGACCCGGCGTAACTCGCGTCGATGTGCCTGGTCGTCAAATGGCCGCGCCCGGTGCATGGTCGTGCGATTGTCCCAAATCACCAAGTCCCCGTCCTGCCACGTGTGACGGTACACGAACTGTGGTTGGGTGGCGTGTTCCATTAACTCGCGAATGAGCAGTCGACCCTCCGGGATGGGCCAGCCCACGACGTGCGAGGCGTGAGAGGCGAGATACAGCGAAGCGCGCCCGGTTAGCGCGACGGTGCGCACCAGTGGCTGGGGATGGCCATGCAGCCGCGTTCTTTCCTCGGCGGAAAAATCAAACCCCAGCACCTCGCGTGAATAGGCAATGGAATGGTGCAACTGCAGCCCGCTGAGCGCGGCTTGGCGCGCTGCGGGTAGCGCCGCCCAAGCCGCACGCATGTCGGCAAACTCGGTGTCGGCAGCTACTTGGGGGATAACCCGCGCGGACAACAACGAATAGCGACCCGGCGGGTTCTCGAAAGAGGCGTCCGTGTGCCATAGACGGTTGCCCAAGCCGTACATGCGACGGCGATCCGCGGCGTCCAGCAAGTCGCCGTTTTCGTCCACGTTGGAGATGTCGGTGAGCGCCTCATTGCCCAGTCGGCTGGCGGTCAGGGCCGCGATGCCGGTTTTAGTATGCAGCGTGCCATCGAAGCGTTGCGCGAAGGCCAGTTGCTCGGCGTCACTAAAGGGCTGCTGGCGAAAGACCAGCACGCCGTAGGTATCCATGGCGGCGCGCAGTTGGTTGAGCCGCGCCGGCGTGTGGACTTCGCGCAGGTCCATGCCACTGGCGGTGGCGCAAAAACTCGCGTGCAACGGTTTAAAGGTGAACGCGTTCATGAGGGACTCCTCGGCGCGCGGCGGCGCGTTTTAGCTGAATTGGCGGATGAGATCACGGGTAATCACCAACCGTTGAATTTGCGAAGTCCCTTCGTAAATTTGCAGGAGCTTGGCATCGCGCATGAGTTTCTCGACTACAAATTCTTGGGTGTAGCCGTAGCCGCCAAACACCTGCACGGCATCGGTGGTCGCCTGCATGGCAGCGTCCCCGCCATAGGCCTTGGCGCAAGCGCTGTGACTGCCACGCAAATTGCCAGCATCTACCTCGGCCGCGGCGTTGAGCGTGAGCAAGCGGGTGGCTTGATAAGCAATTTCCATGTCGGCGAGCATCGCGGCCACCATTTGGTGGTGGATGATGGGCTCACCAAAAGCCCGTCGCTGCAGGGCATAACGCACGGCTTCATCGCGGGCGCGGCGAATGACCCCGGCGGCACCGGCGGCGATCCACGGGCGCGAACGATCGAAGGTGGCCATGGCGAGCCGAAACCCGTGGCCTGGCCCCGCGATAAGGTTAGCGATGGGGACTTCTACGTTCTCGAACACCACATCCCCGGTGGACGAACACCGCTGGCCCAGTTTATGAACGAGGCCTTCCCACTGCACCCCGTGCCAGCCCGCTTCCACCACCATCGCGGCAATGCCGCTATTGCCCGTGGTGCCTTGCTCGCGGGCAAAGACGACATAAAAATCGGCCACGTTGGCGTTGGTGATCCAGCGTTTGCGACCGTTGAGGACCAGCACATCGCCCCGCTGTACAAAACGCGTGCTCATGTTGGCCACGTCAGAACCGGCGTCCGGCTCGGAACAAGCAAACGCGGCATAACCGGGTTGGTCCACCAGTTGCCCCAGATAATGGCGCCGCGCGGTCTCGTTATGGCCCAACAGCAGCGGTAAGGCGGCGAGGCTATTGGCGACCGCGGAGGTGCCAATGCCCAGGCAGCCGTAGTTGATTTCCTCGAGCACGAGCACATGGTCCTGACACGACAACCCCGCCCCGCCCAGCGCCTCCGGAAACTCTAGTTGCAATAAGCCTTGGGTCCAGAGTTCACGCAGAATTTGGTGGGGAAAGTCTGCGCTGCGGTCTAGCGCTTGATCGAGCTTGGGCTGGATAATTCGCTCGTGCACGAGGCGGCGCGCGGCTTCGGTCAGCAGGGTTTGGGTTTCGCTCAGCATGCTTCCTCCAACGCGGGCAGTGGGACCTCATTCTGCCACCTCCACAGGCTGCGCAGGCAATTGCGTGGTGTTGCGCCGGGCGCGAAAGTGTGGTCACTTTCAGTCCTTCGAAAGCCCACTATCCATTAAAAAAGACGAAAGGGAGAAGCCCATGTATCCAACGAGATTTGGTGTATTTCTGCTGCCAAGCAACATGAAAGAAGCGATCGAGGGTGCCCAGCGCGCCGAGCGCGACGGGTTTTACTCGGCCTCGGTCAACGACCATTTTTATTCTCCGCTGGGTAACGCCATGAGCCCGCAAATGGAGTGCTTCACCACGCTCACCGCGATGGCCTGCCACACCAACACCATTCGGGTGGCACCGGCGGTGGCTGCGGCGTCCTTTCGTTCCCCACCGTTGCTCGCCAAAATTGCCACCTCGTTGGATCACGCCAGCAACGGTCGGCTAATTTTAGGCCTGGGTGCTGGTTGGCAAGACAAGGAATACCTCACGCACGGGTATCCCTTTCCGTCTACTTCGGTGCGCTTGGAGCAGCTCGACGAATGTATCCAAATCCTCAAAGCCATGTGGACGCAAGAATCCCCGGCGTACACCGGCAAGCATTTTGCGGTGCGCGAGGCCTATAACCATCCGCGCGCCATTCAGCAGCCGCATCCACCGATCATGCTGGGCGGGTCGGGCACTAAGTTGCTGAAGATAGCCGCCCGCGAAGCCACCGTCCTTAACATCATTCCCCCTACCGGCAACGGTAAGGACTTTGTTAACGATAAGGTGGCCACGCTGAAGTTCGACACCCCCACGCTGAAGAGCCGCATTGCGCTGCTGCATCAGTTTATGCGCGAAGGCGGTCGTGACCCGGCCGAAATGGAACTCGGTGGCTTGCTACTGCTGGGTATGTCGCGCGACCAGAACGACCAAGGCCTACGCGACATGGCCCATGGTTTGGGCTTCCCCGATTACGCCACGGCGCAGCGCGCACCGGTGTCTATTTTGGGTACCCCCGAAGAAGTGCGGCGCGAAATCCAGCATCTCATCGAAGATACCGGGGTCACCTATTTCATGTTCGTCATCCCCAACGAAGTCACCCACGACCTGTTTGTGAATGAGGTCATGCCGGCGTTCGTTTAAACGC
>CAIPNE010000888.1 GCA_903866355.1 uncultured Gammaproteobacteria bacterium | reverse complement strand
CTGGCTGGCGCATTCGGCACGCCTGAGCTGGCGCGGCCGGCGTGGGTGGTGGTCGAGCTGCTGGACTGACTCGCATGGTGGCGAGGCGGCATGGACGCCGGCCGGCCGGGGAGAGATCCTCGGCCGTTTTTTCATCACCCCCCACCGGGGGGGGCAAAACTCTGGGCTGTTCCCCAATGTACCGCCTTGGTCCCTGCTTTTTTTAATCCTGTACTTTCCGCACCATTATGGTGCAAAACTTCAGGTTTAACTGAATTGTGGCCCCCCCTGCGGTGCCCTGGTATTTGCCAAGGTTTCAGCCTACCCCCGCCCCGTTGGTAAGCCTGCCCCGCTGAGGGTCGGCAAATTTGCCGACCCTGAGTGCTGGTTTTCCCCGCGTTTTACATTTGCGGTGGCTGGGTAATTCCGCAAATTTGCGGAATTGGTCTCCTTACCCCCGACAACCATATTGCTGATGCTCGCCGCTACGGCTGAGCGCGCCGCCTCGTTCAAGTGCCTGCGGTGCAGGTTTAGGTTCACCACAAAGCTCAGCGGATCGTTGCCGGTGTACCACTCAAAAGCCGGCGCGATCCCAAGCCTCTGGCAAGCCCTGTAGCGGTTCCTGCCGTCAAGAATCAGATCGTCAGTACCGGGCGGCGTGCGCGCGTGGCCGATCCCTGGACCAATTCTGCAAATTTGCAGAATTGGTCTCCCGCCTGCCGAACGCATTAAAGCGCGCGCCATCACCCGCTGCGGCGAGCTGCTAAAAGCGATACAGCCGGCGAGTGGTAATCAGTACACAGTGCTTCAGGAGGGCGCCCTCCCGAAGCAAACCCGCGAGCAAGCCGCCGAGGATGCCGGGCTATCCGAGCACCAGGTGCGGCAGGTTTCAGTGGCAAAAATCACACAGGCCGGATACCGTCATGCAGCCGCCTGGTGTGCGTTGAGCAAACCGCACCGGGCACAGATTGGCGGTACTTTTGGCGGTATGTGTGAAAAGCGCAGACGATAAAACCTAGCAAAATCAATTCACTAGGCGACGAATGCGGTAGAAGCACGACCCACCAAACAAAAAGGGCCACCTCCGGGTGGCCCTTTTTGTTTGTATCTCCCAAAGCAGCCCACAGAGCGATGCCTGCGGCCCGGATACCTGAATACCGCGTGTACAGCTCCAGCGGAGGCTAAGCTCTGTCACACGCCTGGACGCCCGGGTTGAGGTCGATTCTATGACGTGGTACGTCTACCTTCTGCGCTGCGCCGATGGCAGCCTCTACGCCGGCATCACCACCGATCTGGAGCGCCGGGTCGCAGAGCACAACGCGGGGAAAACGGGCGCCAAGTACACGCGTGCCCGGCGCCCGGTGAGTTTGGTGTGGAGTGAGTCGGCGACAGATCGCGCCGTTGCCAGCCGGGCAGAGCACGCGCTGCGCACGCTTTCCCGGAGAGAAAAGGAATCGTTGATTACCGCAGCGGGCGGGGTCGATCTGGGCGTTGTAGCGAGGTTAAAACCCCAGCCCTGAGAACTCCCTTGTCCGATTGGCGCGCTTCGCTGCCGCAAGGCAGTGCGCCGGAGCCTGTGGGGCCAAGGACTTTCAGTCAGGGATTTCGCGCTGATTCCGATCCAGCAGTTTGATGATCCCCAGCGCCAGCACCCTGTTCTGTTCGCTCAGCTTGAAGTAGGCCTTCAGCAGAGCGTCGGTTTGCCTGTCCGCACCGCGTGTTTGCGGTTCTGCGACACTGTCGGTGCGGGTCTCGTAGAAGAGTTCGCCCAGGGGAATATGCAACGCGGCCGCGATCCGCCAAGCACAGCCCACCGAGGGCTCTTGCAGATCGCGCTCGATGCGCGAGAGGTTGCTGGCGTCGAGGCCTGCCTGATGCGCCAGCTCTTCGAGCGTGGAGCCTGCAGCCAAACGGCACTCGCGTATGTGGCGTCCGATTTTCATGGGTACAGTTTAAAGGGGCTCAGGATCAGGCAAAAGGCATTTGCGTCTTTTACCCGTTTGCCTATGCTTTAGCGCAACAATCTTGTGTTTATTGACCCCCGAGGCCTGCAGATGCAGGATGGCGCGGCTGGGACAGCTAAAAAGGAAGTTGGCGATGGTGGGCGGAGAACGCTTTTTCAAGAATGAAGCCGGCACAGACGCCGCGGACGGACTGATACCGGAGCCGCCCGTCTTCAGGGCCGCACAGCGCGCTCTGCCTTTCGTGTCCTTGGCCGGTGATGGCACGTTGCACTTCTCGTCGCCGGAGCCTCCCGTGGTCCCAGCCAATCCCGCCGAGCTGCACATCGAGGGCGAGCGCTCGGCTCTCGCCCTGATGAATTTCTACCGCGAATACGGCCAAAACCCGCGCGCCAGACTGCTGCCTGAGGTACTCCGGAACGCCTGGAGTATCGATCCAGGCGCGCCGGAATCAGAATATTTCGCCGGTTTTGCGCGTGTGCTCGACGCCATGTTGGCTTTTGCAGCCCGTCAGTGCGATCTCGAGAGATACGTGGCCGATCTGGGTGCCGAACATCACCGCACCCTGGCAGCATGGAACGGGCTGGCTGGAAACGGCGCTAACGACGAAGTGCCTCTGGACCTACCTACACCCCTTAGTCCAGCGGCCTGACGCCTGCATCGAATGCCACGCCGGCTTGCATGCACGAGCACTATGGCAAACCATTGGCCATGCCGCATGACACCGCACTCCAACTTCTGCTCGATGACGGGCGCAGCGTCCCTTACCGGATCCGGGTCTCGCCCCGCAGCCGCCGTGTACGGCTGACCCTCACCCCGCGCGACGGGTTGGTGATGGTGACGCCCCCCGGCGTTCAGCGCGACTGGCTGATCAAGCTCGCCAACGACTGGCGTGGCTGGGTGGGCAAGCAGATGGACCAGCTGGGGATCCGGGAACCCGATGAGCTCAGCGTGCCCGATGTCACGCTTCCCGCACAGATTGCGCTGCCCGCGCTGGGTGAGACCTGGCATCTCTTGCAGCGCTTCGCACCCAATACCAGCGCGCGTGTTCGTCAGGGCGCCAACGCCACTCTCGTGCTGAGCGGGGATTGTCTCGATATTGCCGCCAGCCGCCGTGCACTGGAGCGCTGGCTGATGCGTCGTGCCAAAGACGCGCTGCCGCTCTTGCTGGCGGAAGTTTCCCGGCAAACCGGCCTCGTGTATCGACAGGTCAGCATCCGTGCCCAGCGCACGCGCTGGGGAAGTTGTTCCTCGCACGGCGACATCTGCCTCAACTACCAGATCCTTTTCCTCACACCGCAACTGGCCCGTCATGTGCTGCTCCACGAGCTCTGCCACACGGTGCGGCTGGACCACTCGCCACGCTTCTGGCGCACCGTGGCCCGCTTTGAACCCGAGCTCGACGCGCGCCGCGCCGAGATGCGCCGCTCCTGGTCCTCTGTGCCGGCCTGGCTGCAGGCCGCGCGCTGAACCG
>CAIPNE010000887.1 GCA_903866355.1 uncultured Gammaproteobacteria bacterium | reverse complement strand
GTGTGGGCTTTAACCAACGCCTGATCGGTGCGGCGGCCAGCGGCGTTATTGAAGGGGCAGTGTCTTCGTTCACTTTCGGGTACCGTAATCCGGCCGCGAACGGCCAGTTGGTCGAAGCTACCGTGCAACTGTTAAGCGAGTTTGGGGACACCAAAGTGCTGTCGAGTCCACGCTTGATGGTGCTCAATAATCAGACAGCCCTACTAAAAGTAGTCGAAGAACTGGTGTACTTTTCGGTGGCAGTCACCAACACCGATGCCACCCAGAATGGCCAGGGCCGAACCTTCGTGCAAAGTGAAATTCATTCCGTGCCCGTGGGATTGGTGATGGCAGTAACGCCACAAATTTCTGCTAATCAGGAGGTAACGCTGACTGTGCGCCCCACCATTTCCCAGAAAGTCGGTGACGCTATCGATCCGGGTCCGCAGCTGGCTAGCCGTCTGAACGGTGGCGGCGACGCCGACATCACCAACCTGGTGCCGATCATTCGCACCCGCGAAATGGAATCCGTACTCAAGTTGGTGAATGGCCAAGTAGGGATGTTGGGCGGCTTGATGCAGGACGAGCGGCGCAACGCGAACCGCGAAGTGCCGGGCTTGGCCAGGCTGCCGCTCGTTGGCCCGTTACTGTTTCACAGCGAGGAAATGCGTAACAAAAAAACCGAACTCGTTATTTTTTTGCGGCCGGTGGTGGTCACCGAACCAAGCCTCGACAAGGATCTGCGTGATTATCGCCAGTTCGTCGGGACTGCCGATGCGGCGAGTCTCTAAGCCCACGATGAGCAGCCCGCGATGAGTCTTTTAATGGATGCTTTGCGCAAAGCCGAAGCCGATAAGGACGATCTCAGCGCGCGCCAACCGGCGGTGAGTCGCGCCGAGTTGCAGTTAGAACAGCTGGAATCCGCGGTTCCGCCACCGGCGCCCGCACCGCCGCCTACGGCGTCAATCTGGCCCACGCTAGAACCACTAGAACCCGCGCCCGTTGTGGGATTAGCGGCACCCAGCTCAAGTCACGCGTTCGGCAGTATTGCCCAACCTCTCGTGGTGGATGCCGACACCCATTTTAAGAAGACCGAGGCGGTGGGGGTGCAGCGCTGGCTGGTTGGGCTCAATGGCCTGTTAATGGCTTTGGCGTTAGGCCTGAGCGCGGTGGGCGTTTATGTGTGGCGGCAAGTCCCGGTGGCGTCGATGCCGCCGCCCCCAGCGGCCGCGGTGTTACCGCCGGTGGTGATACCCGCCCCGACTGGCATCCTTACCCCTAGCGCCGCGCGGCCGTTGGACGCGCCGCCACCGGTCAGCGATGCCGTGTCCCGCCCCGTGGGGCTGCCTGAAATGGCGCCGCCGCAGATTCCACCCCACCCAACGCCGGCTCTCAGCACGGCCCCGACGGATAGTGGGATACACATTAGCAAGAGCCCCAACGCGCCGGCCAAGGACGACGAGACCATTACCCGCGCTTATGCCGCCTTCTTGGCGGGCCAACTCGTGCGCGCGCGAACGCTCTACACCCAGGCGCTGAGCGACACCCCCGACCGCTTGGATGCGCAGTTGGGACTGGCGGCCATCGCGCTCAGCGAAGGGGTGTTGCCGGAGGCGCGGCGGCGTTATCAAGCGGTGCTCAGCCGAGATCCGCGTAATGCGGCGGCGATTGCCGCGCTGTTTATTCTCGATGGCGGCGCCGGTGCGCCAGATGCCGAGTCGCGCTTGCGCCAGTTGTTGGCGGTTGATCCAGAGGACCCGCAGTCGCATTTCACGTTGGGCAGTTATTACGCCCAGCAACGGCGCTGGGCCGACGCCCAAACGGCATTTTTCGCCGCCGCGCGCCGCGCGCCGGACAACGCCGACTACGCGTTTAATTTGGCGGTGAGTTTAGATCGGCTAGGGCAGGGTGAGGCGGCGCTCACTTGGTATCGCCGGGCGGTGGTGCTGCGTGCGCACGGCGGGACTTTCGTACTGGCCGTGGCAACCACCCGGGTTGCGCAACTGAGCGCCGGCGCGAGCCCTGTGCCATGAGCGTGACCCGCACGATGCTGCGCATCGGCGAACTGCTGGTGCAAAAAGGGGTGGTGAGCCCCGATCAAGTACGCATCGCACTCACCGAGCAGCGCCACAATCGGGACCATCTGGGCAAAATTCTCGTTCGCCTGGGTTTTGCGACCGAGGCCGTTATCCTCGATGTGCTGGGCGGCGCGTTGGGCCAGCAAAAAGCCGACCTCACTAAAGTGGTGGTAGAGGCGGAGGCCATTCGCCTCATTCCCAAAGATCTGGCGCGCCGTTTTCACACCCTTCCGCTGACCTTCGATGGGGTGCACAAGCGCCTAACGTTGGCGATGGCGGACACCTTTAACGTCGTGGCGCTGGATCAAATTGCCTCGGCTATCGACCCCGATATCGAAATCGTGCCGCTCATGGCGGGTGAAGCCGACATCGAGAAAGCCATCGATCAATTCTACGGTTTCGAGCTTTCCGTGGATGGCATCCTGCAGGAAATTGAAACCGGCGAAATTGATTACGACAGCCTAGAACTCGATCCCCAAGGGTATAGCCAACCCGTGGTGCGGTTGGTTAACGCGCTGTTAGCCGATGCGGTGAAACGCGGCGCGTCGGATATCCATTTCGAGCCGGAAGACGGTTTTTTGCGGTTCCGTTATCGCATCGATGGCGTGCTGCGCCAAATTCGCAGCTTGCATAAAAACCATTGGTCGGCGCTCGCGGTGCGGCTCAAAGTGATGTCCGGCATGGACATTGCGGAGACCCGCGCCCCGCAAGATGGCCGCATTACGTTGTCGTTATCCGGGCGCCAAATCGATTTCCGGGTATCGACGATTCCTACCATCCACGGCGAGAACATCGTGCTGCGGGTGTTGGATCGTCAGAAAGGTATCGTGCCTATCGACGAACTGGGGCTGGACCCCGATATCCTCCATCTTTTGCAGTTGATGGTGGCGCGACCCGAGGGCCTGATGCTCGTGTGTGGGCCAACCGGATCGGGCAAAACCACCACCCTGTACAGCGTGCTCAATCATTTGAACACCGAATCGGTGAACATTATGACGCTGGAGGATCCGGTGGAATATCCTCTGGGTATGATTCGCCAAACCTCGCTCAACGAGGCGGTGCGGCTCGATTTTGCGAGCGGCGTGCGCTCGATGCTGCGCCAAGATCCGGACATTATTTTGGTGGGCGAAATTCGTGATGAGGAAACCGCGTCCATGGCGTTCCGGGCCGCAATGACCGGCCATCAGGTGTTCTCGACCTTGCACGCAAATTCCGCGCTAGGCGCGATTCCGCGGCTGATCGACATGGGCGTACGTCCAGAGCTGATGGTCGGTAATCTCATCGGCATTTTGTCCCAGCGGCTGGTACGCCGGCTGCGCCCGGGCTGCGATGAAGCCAGCCAACCCTCGGCCATCGAACGTCGGATCTTGGGCCTCGCCCCCGACGACCCGCGCACGGTGCGCCGCGTGGCGGCCGCCTGGCGGCATACCGAACATCAAGGCTATCAAGGGCGCGCAGCCATCATGGAACTACTCCGTTTTGACCGCGAATTAGACGACCTCATCGCGCGCCGAGGGAGTGCCCGGGAGCTGCTGGAAGCGGCGCGTGCGCGTGGCTTCGTGTCCTTGGCCGAAGTGGCCATTCGGCGGGTGTTGGAAGGACTGACCTCCTTGGATGAGGTTTCGCGGGTCGTTGATCTCACGGATCGCGTGGTCTGAGCGCGGCGTGGCAGCATTTGCTTACAAGGCAATAGATGCCCGGGGCCGCACCCGGCGCGGCCGTCTTGAAGCAGCCAATGTGGCGGATCTCGAGGTGCGACTGGTGCGTCTGGGGCTAGACCTCGTGACTTGCCGGGTGCGCGGCGCACGCGCGGCAGAAAATGACCGCACGGGGATTCGGCGCATCGACCTCATCACGTTTTGTTTTCACCTAGAGCAGCTGGTGCGGGCCGGGGTGCCGATCCTCGAGGGGCTGGCCGATCTGCGCGACAGCATTGGCCATCGGCGGCTGCGAGAAGTGACCGCCGCGATGATCGACGCCATTGAAGGTGGGCAGAGTTTGTCGGGGGCCATGGCGAGCTTCCCCAAAGTTTTCGACCCCGTGTTGGTGAGCCTGGTGCGAGCTGGCGAGCAGAGCGGGCGATTAACACTGGTGTTGCAAAAAATTATCGAGAACCTGAAATGGCAGGACGAGCAGGCGGCACTGACTTGGCGACTCCTCCTGTATCCGGCGCTGGTGTTGGCGATGCTGTCGTTCACCATTTTGTTTTTGATGATTTACGTCGTGCCGCAGTTGCTGAGTTTTCTCGCCAATATGGGGCAGGAGTTGCCTCTGCAAACGCGCATTCTGGTGGCCTTCTCGCACGCCTTTGCCAACTATTGGCCGCTGTTGTTCGGCGCGCCGTTGTTGGTCGGGGCGGGGCTGTGGGCGGCCGTCAGGAGCGACCCCGACGTGGCCTTGCGTTGGGATCGGTGGCAGCTCTCTGCGCCGGTGTTTGGGCCGCTGTTACAAAAAATCATTGTGAGCCGCGTGTGTGAGGTGTTTTCGATCATGTATGCCTCTGGCATTACGGTTCTCGAGTGCCTACGCGCCGGCGAAGAAGTGGCCGGCAACCGGGCCATTCAACGAGCGCTGCGCGACGCCGGGCGCCTGATCGCCGATGGCGGTGGCATCAGCGCCAGTTTCGCCGCCACTGGGCTGTTTCCGCCGCTGGTCGTGCGGATGCTGCGCGTGGGCGAAAACACCGGCGCGCTGGAAGACGCGCTGGCGAACGTCACGTATTTTTTTACCCGCGATGTCCGCGAGTCTGTCACCCGTCTGCAAACGCTGCTGATGCCCGTCATGATCGCCCTCTTGGGATTGTTCATGCTGTGGATAGTGTCGGCCGTGTTTGGTCCGCTTTATGATCTTTTCACCCGGATCAAAATTTAGCGTCGCCGGCCAGCGGGTGCTGCTGATCGCCGCCGATCGCGCCACGCTGTATCGCACCCACCGTGGGCGACTGAGCGATGCGTTGCAGTTTGCCCAAGGCACCGCTGGCGAGGCCGTTTTCGCGCGCTATCTCGCCACTGCAGCGCCCACGCCCATTCTGCTGCTGGTGGATGTGGTGGAGGAGGAATATCGGCAGGACACGTTGCCCCAAGTCTCGGCGCGCGACCGACGCGCGATGCTGGGTCGGCGGTTTGCGCGGCAGTTTCGCGGTACGCCCTACTGGTTGGCGTTAGACCAGGGACGGGAAACCACGGGGCGCCGCGACCACCGCTGGTTGCTCTGCGCCCTGACCCGCCCGGAGGTGGTGGCACCTTGGGTGGCGGCGATTAAAGCCGCGCAGGTGCCCATGATGGGCCTGCATTCGCTGCCGGTGGTGAGCCGCGCGTTGCTACCGAAAATCGGCGCGCACGGCCCCAATGTGCTGCTGATCACCGTGCAGCAGGGGGGCGGTTTGCGGCAAAGCTTTTTCCGCGACGGGCACCTGACCGTGAGTCGGTTGGCGGCCACGCCACGCGGCGGTGGGCTCAGTGCCACCGAGCAACTGCTGAGCGAGCTGGATAAACTGCGCCGCTACCTCAACAGTTTGGCGCTGATTGCACGCGACAGCCCGCTGGAAATCTATGTGCTCAGCCACGGCACTTCGCTGGATGACCTGCGCCGCGCATGTCAGGACTCCGATACCCAACGCTACACCTTGCTAGACGTGGCGAGCGTGGCGCGCGGGCTGCGGATTCCGGGCGATGTCGCCACCCCTTATAGCGATCTGCTGTTTGCCCAATTGCTGCTGAATGCCCCGCCGCGCGCGCAGTACGCGCCCATCAGCGAGACCCGCGGCTACCGGGTGTATCGCGCGGGTATTGGCCTGTTGGTGGCTGCACCGCTGCTTTTGCTGGGGAGCATGCTGTTCAGCACGTTGAGGTTTTTTGAGGCCATCCAGCTCAAGCAACAGGCGCTGGAGGCGGCCGAGAAAGCCAGCTTCTACCAAGACCGCTTTGTCTTGGGGCAAAGCCGCTTGCCGCCCACCCGGGTGGCACCTGAGCAAATCAGGCCCGTGGTTGAGTTGGCCACTGCGCTCAGCGCGCGGCGAAGTACGCCGGTGCCGTGGCTGAAAAATTTGGGGCAGGCCCTCACGGCGGTCCCGACGCTGCGCTTAGACGCCGTGGAGTGGTTGGCGGCGAATGCCCCAGATGCGGCCATCGGCACCACTGAACCCGTAGCGCTGGCACCCGACCCGCGTTATCTGCGCTACCACATTGGCGTTGCGCGGGGTGACGTGCTGCCCTTTACCGGGGATTACCGGGCCGCGATTGCGGCGGTCGATGCGCTGGCCGGGCAGCTGCGGGCCAGCCCGGCGGTTTACGCCGTGCAGGTGCTCGAATATCCCATTAATTTGCGGTCAGACGCGGTGATGAGTGGCGCGCCCGCGCAGGCCGGGGCGGTCACGCCGGCGCATTTTTCCATCAAAATTGTCATGGGGGTCGCGCATGACACACCCTTGGAATAGCTGGGCACAGTTACGTGGGGCGGTGGGTGTCTTGACGGCGTGTGTGATCGTGGCGGGCGCAATGTGGGGCGCCACGCATTATTTTCGGGACGTTATGGCGCAGGCCTACCAGCTCAATCAGGCCCGCGCCAGCGCCGCCACCCGCAGTTACCTGTCTATCGATGATCAGGCGCACGCCATCGCCGAGTTCTATCCGGCCCTGCTCAACCTTGAGCAGCGCGGTATCTTTGGGGTGGAACATCGCTTGAGCTGGGTTGAAGCGCTGGACGGGATCAGCAAGGCGCGTGCGCTCCCCGAGCTTGCTTGGGAAATCGGCGCGCAGACCCTCTATACCCCCGATTGGCCGCTACCGAGCAGCCCGTTCAAGGTTTTCGTGAGCAGCATGAAACTCACCTTGGGTTTGCACCATGAAGGGGATTTGGTCTGGATCCTCGCGTGGCTGACGGATCACGCCGAAGGGCTTTACAGCGTGCACGACTGCACGCTGACCCGGGTGGCGTCACGCGGGGAGTTGGCAGACCCCTTGGGCACGCAGTTGCGCGCAGTCTGCGCGCTCCATTGGTACACCCTCGCCGAGCAGGCCCCACCGGGCCTTAAGCCGTGAGGCGCGCTGCCTGCGCGATGTGGTTGTTGGTGGTGAGTGGCGGGCTGCCGGTGTCCGCGGCCGATGATTTGGGCCGTTTGTTTTTCACCCCCGAAGAACGTGCCGCGATGGACGCTGCAGCGCGGCCACCGAGTCTGCCCACGGCCACCGAAGTGCCCGCAGCCGCCGGCGTGGTGCCGCTGGTAGTGCCGCCCGCTACCGTCACGCTCAATGGCGTGCTGAGCGGCCCGTCGGGTGCGGCGCACGTGTGGGTGAACGGCCAAGTGGGGGTGCCGGCCGATTTGCCTGCACTCACCGGTGGTAGCGCGCGTCTGCAGCAGGGAGCGCTTGAGGTGGACGGCGGCCCCGCGGCGCCGTTGGTGCACCTCAAGCCCGGTCAGACTTACCGTCCGGTGCCGGGCGGCGTGACCGAGGCTGGGCGTCGTACGCCGCCACCGCCGTGAGACGCGTGGGCCACCGCGCAAACCGCGCTGCGCAGCGCGGGGTGGCGGTGTTGATGCTCTTGCTGGCGTTGCTGAGTGTGGGGGGCTATGGGTTGTTGCGAGCGCTTAATCAGAGTCAACAACACCAACATGCGGCAACCCGCGCGAGTGCTGCGGCGCTGGCCGAGGCGCGGCGTGCACTGTTGGGTTATGCGGCCAGCTACCCAGACCGTGCCGGGGTGACGAGTCTTACCGCTGGGCCGGGGTTGCTGCCCTGCCCCGATACGCGTTTGGATAACGGTGATGTGGCGGGCCAAGCCGATCCGCCCTGTGCGCTGGCGAGCGCCACCGAGACCGGCTTGCTGCCGTGGCGCACCCTCGACATGAATGACCTACGCGATGGCAGCGGCGCGCCCTTGTGGTATGCGCTGGCGAATGGCTATCGCAATAACCCCGCCGGGATCCTCAACAGCGATACCTTGGCCGCGCTGCGGCTGGACGATTGCGCCCCAAGCGGGCGCGCTATCGTGGCCTTGATCTTGGCGCCGGGTAGCGCCTTAGCGGGCCAAAACCGCGCCACCACGCTGAAATCACAACGCTATGCACCGGCTAACTATCTGGAAACTGCGAACGCCAGTCGGGGTGATGGGTGTTTCGCCAGCGCCCAGAGCGACTTCGCCAACGACACCCTGGCGGTCATCGACCGTGGGGCCCTCAATCGCATCATCGAAACCCGCGTGTTGACGGAAGTGACGCGGGCGTTGCAGCGTTATTACGCCGACCCGGAGGGTAACGATGTGGCCGGCCTCGATCCGCTGTGTACCGCCGCCGGGCAGCCCAGCCACTGTGACGACGCGTGGCCATGGTTGGCCCCCTACGCAAATCCTGCCACCGGCCCTTATGAGGGGGTGGTGGGCACCCGTGTGGGGCACCTGCCTTTGCGGCGTGTGGGGATCGATTTCAGCGCGCCTTTTAGTGCGCGCTGGACACTGTTGGGCGGTAGCTTTAGCGCCACTGGCGCGCTGCCACCGAGTGAGGTTTGCGTGCGCAATAGTCTGGCGCTATGTCTGGTGCAGCCTGCTGGTTTTCTGGGAGCGCTGACCCTCAGCGGGGATCTCGTGGCCGCCAGTAGCGGGCATTGCCGTTGGCTGGGCGGGCCTGCGCTGCGCTGTGTGGCGGTGTTGGAGTGGGCTGATCCGGGTGGTTCCGGTAATACCCTTGTGCGCAGCTATACGCTGGAGTTCAGTGGTTTGCCCCGCCGTATCCTGGGTCCTACGGCGCTGTTGCCCCGGCGCGAGAGCACCACGCTGGGCCCCGGCGTACTACCCGTCGGGGCGAGCTTAATCCTCACGCTCAGCGACACGCTGCGCGCCAGTAATGGTGGCGTTCAGATTTTGGGTGAGGGCCAGATAAGTCTGCTCGCAGGTGCGGCGCTGACGCGGTTTGACCTCGTGGGGGTGCCTTTGGATCTGGAAGTAGACGACGACCATCTGCTCGATCCCAGCACCCGCCGCTCGCCGGGTGAGTTGCCCGCGTGGTTCACCGCCAATGCGTGGCAACAGTTTGTGGTGGTGGCTTATGCGGCCGCTCACAGCCCGGGGAATCCCGCGTCTAACTGCACGCCCGCCGTGGATTGCTTGTGGATCGAGCGAACACCCGCCGTGGGTCAGCCATCGATTGCCAACGACGTGCCCGGTTTGGTGTTGCTGGCGGGGGCGTTACTGCCCGGCCAAACGCGTCCCGGCAGCACCCCGGCGGCGTGGTTTGAGGCGGCCAACGCCCAGCTGGGTAGCCATTACACGGCCCGCTCGCCCGACGCCACTTTTAACGATCGCCTGCGGAGACTCGCCCCATGAACGAACGCCCGCGGCTTGCTGGGTCGGCTCGCCGAGGTGGCTTCACCTTGGTAGAAATGGCGGTGGTGCTGTTGATTCTGGGGCTGTTAGTGGCGGGTGCGATCGGTCCGCTGGAAACGCAGCTGGAAGCCCGCGACCGCGCTGCGGCGCTGACCCTGCTGGAGCGCGCCCGGGATGCGCTGTACGGCTATGCGGTGACGTACGGGCGGCTGCCTTGCCCCGATACCGATGGTGATGGTCGACCCAATCCCACCTTCGATCCCGCTAATAAACTCACCGCCACCTGTACCGGCGCCACGGGTTTCTTGCCGTGGGTAGAGTTGGGCGTGGAGGGCGGTGACCCGTGGGGTAATCGGCTGAGCTATCGCCTCACCAGCCCACGTTTTGCGTGGGCCGATGCCGATGGCCTGTGCAACGGCAATACCACTGGGGAACTGGATTTGTGCGCGCAAGGCGGCATTGCGATTCACAGCCGGGGCGACAATCCCGCAACCAACGGCACGCTAGAAGGTAAGTTTGATTTCACCGCGGCCGATGACGTGCCGGCGATCGTGCTGTCGCATGGCCGTAACGGTGCGGGTGCCACGACTTTGGGCGGCGCGTTGCGCGCGGCCCCGCTGGGGGCCGACGAGCAAGACAACGCCAACGCGGATGCGCGCTTTATGTTGCGGGGCTATACACGTGGTGACCGCGAGTGCCGCGACACCGGCGCGGAAACAACGCCGCTGTGTGAGTTCGACGACCTCGGCGTGTGGTTGTCGCCCACGGTGCTCAACGAGCGCCTAGTCTCCGCGCAGCGTTTGCCGTGAGCGCGCCTGGTTTTTTTACCCACGGCATGCCGCTGAGCGCGCAGCGGCTAGGCCAACCCCGCCGCGCGTCCACCGGGTTGGGGTGCTGAGGCATGCGCATCACGGTGCGCACTGGCTGCGCAGGATTTTCTGGCGGCGTTCTTGCGGTGGCGGCGTGGCGGTTGCACGCGGGCGCCATACGCTGGTGCCGAACTGGCGTTGCATGGCCGGCGTGCGCTGGCGCGCAAGACCATCCTCACCGCGCGCGCGCTAGGGCTGGACGGCGCATTAGCGACAGCGCGCGGCGGCTTGCGCTAGGCTCAGGCCGCGCCCAACTCGGCGCCTAGGAACTCCCCGCCATGCCGACCGCTTTTCAGCAATATCGCGCGCTCATCTGTTGGAATTTACTCGAAGTGCGGCGCGCCCGCGTGCTCTGGCTGGTGTTGGGCGTGATGCTGGGCGCGGGCTTGGCTGCTGGGTTTGTCGGCGCGCTGGCGTTGGGCGAAGCGGCGGCCCAGCGGGTGGTGATCTACGCTGGACTGGTGCGGCCCGGCTTGGCCGCGGTGGTCGTGTTGGTGGTCGTGGCGAGCGTGGTACGCGAACAAGCCGATCGCACCGTGGAACTCTTGCTCATGCGGCCACTGTCACGACCCGTGTGGTATCTCGCGCGGCTCCTCAGCTATCTCCTAGCGGTGGTTTTGGCGGCCGCTTTGGCGGCGCTACCCCTGTGCTGGGCAACACCCCTAGTCAACGTATTATTTTGGGCGCTCGCACTCAGCTGCGAACTGGCGCTACTCACAGCGCTGGCCCTCGCTTGTGCGGTGAGTTTGGCCCAGCTGCCGGGTGCGGTGGCCGCCACGGCGGCGTTTTATGTGTTGGCGCGCACGCTCTCCACGCTGGTTTTGTTGGCCCACAGCAGTACGCTGGACTTGAGTCAGCCTTTCAATCGCGCCCTCGTCGCCGCGCTCACGAGCGTGGCGTGGCTGGTCCCAGATTTTTCCGGCTTTGCGGCCAGCGCGTGGCTCATCTACGGGCTCCACGGCGCGTCACCAGGCTGGATGCTCGCCCAGACCGCCCTGTATCTCGCGCTGCTGAGCGTGCTCGGCCTCATCGACTGGCAGCGGCGCAATCTCTGATATGACCACCCAGCGTCCTTGGCGCGAGGTGCCCCGACTGCTGCCGGCGTTGCTCGGTTTGCTATTGCTGGCGCTTTGCCTGAGCCATAGCCGAGACAGCGTCCGCGGTGGCACGGCCCGGGCGTTGCCCGCCGCGCCCACGGCCGCGTGGTTGGAATTCCTCAGCGGTGGGGATTCGGTGTTGGCTGCTCGTTTACTGATGGTGTGGCTGCAGGCGTTCGATACTCAGCCAGGCCTTAGTCTGCCGCTGGTGGCGCTCGATTACGCACAAGTGGAAGCTTGGCTCGCGCAGGCCTTACTGCTCGACCCGCGCGCGCAGTCGCCTTTATTGGCCGCCAGCCGCCTTTATAGCCAAGTCCAGGACCCGGTGCGGGCGGCGCGGATGCTCGATTTTGTCCACGCGCAGTTTGCCCGTGATCCCGCGCGGCGCTGGCCGTGGTTGGCGCACGCGGTATGGGTGGCTCAGCATCGGCTGCGCGATGCCGCGCGCGCGCAGCGCTACGCCCACACGCTGAGTGCAGCGAGCGACCCGGCCATTCCCGCGTGGGCCCAACAAATGGAAATTTTTGTGTTGGAGGGTACTGGCGAGGTGGCACGCGCCCGCGCGCTGTTAACCAAACTGTTGGCCAGCGGCACAGTACGGGATGCCCACGAGTACGCTTTTTTGACCCAGCGCCTAGCCCAAATGGTGCCGGCCGAAAAACCTGTTGGAGAATCGCCAGAGGTGTTGAAATGATGACGCTTTACAGCGCTCAACGCGCAAATTTGTCCCTAAAACAGCACTCCGCTAGTTGGCTCGAATCCTGCTGATACACTGGCATTACACTCACGGGACAACGCCCCCATGTCACGCATCTACGCACAACGCGGGTTCACGCTGGTCGAAATTGCCATCGTGCTGGTCATCATCGGGCTGCTGCTGGGCGGCATCCTCAAAGGGCAGGAACTCATCACGAGTGCTCGCGTACGCAATCTCGCCGACCAAAATTCCGGTATTCAGGCGGCCTATTACGGTTTTATCGATCGCTATCGCCAAGTGCCCGGCGATTGGCCCGCGATCAACGCCGCCCAAGCCATTCCCGGCGTGACCACCGGTGGTAATGCCAACGGCCGTCTGGATGCCGCTGGTGGCAGCGAGTGGACCGAGTCGCTTGCGCTGTGGGAACAACTCTCTAAAAGCGGTTTTATTCAGGGCCATTTTGTGGGCGGTACCGGCGCCCCCTCGGCGGCCGAGACCGACCGCGCCCCGCGCAATGCGTTCAACGGTTTTGTGATGCTGTACCGCACCGACGATTATTTTGATGTGTCCTCGGCACCCAGCGAGCGGCTCAATCTGGTTTTGGGGCGCGGCATCCCGGTGAATGTCATTCGCGAACTCGACCTCAAAATCGATGACGGTTTTCCGCAAACTGGGGTGATGCGGCAAGCCCGAACCGGTGGCGCGAAGTTGGGCGAACTGGGGCAATCTAGCGCCAGCTGCGTCGACAGCAGCGCTGATCCCGACATCTGGCATATCGCCGCCAATGCGCAAGACTGCAACGCGGTGTATCTCTACTAGTGCGCCTAAGCTCGCTGTGACTGCCGCGCTCAGCTTAAGCCAGGTGTGTTTGCGGTATGGTGCCCGCGTCGCGCTCCATGAGGTGTCGCTAGAGATTCCGCAAGGCGCGGCCGTGGCGCTGTTAGGGGTGAACGGTGCCGGTAAGTCGACACTCTTCCGCGCCATCCTCGATCTGGTCGGCATCGATTCCGGCACCATTAGCATCTACCAACGTAGCCATCGCGAACCCTCGGCGCGGCGCGCGTTGGCGGGTCTGGGCGAGGTTTTTACCCCACCGCGCTACGCTACCGGTCGCGAATTTTTAAGCCTACTCTGTCATTTGCACGGCAAGGACTATCACCCCGAGCACGCCGCACGGGAGTGCCTAGCACTGGGGCTCGATCCCACGGCACTGGCACGTCCGGCCCGCGAATACTCCAAAGGGATGGCGCAAAAACTGGGCTTGGTCGCCTGTTTGCTGGTAGCCCCACCGCTGCTCTTGCTGGATGAACCCATGAGCGGACTCGATCCGCAGTCGCACGCGCTGTTTCGCGCGCGATTACAGGCGCTGCAGGCCGCCGGCACGACGTTGTTTTTCAGCACCCACGCGCTAGCGGATGTGCCGGTGTTGTGCGAGCGGGCGGTGGTGATCCATGCGGGGGCAATTTGTTTTGACGACCGCCTAGACATCTTGGCGCCGGACGGCGAGATTGAACGGGCGTTCTTAGCGTTGTTGGCCCACCAAGCAAACCGCGCTAGCGCCAGCCAACGCGACTAGCTCAGAGGGCTCAAGTTGGCTGGCAGTGGGCCGCTAAAAACGGCGCAATCTAAAGGATGGCCATGACAGATCTTCATCCCAAGCTAGTGCAGATCCTCCTCGATACCGTGCCCAATGGGTTGGCGCTGAGTGGCGATGACGGCCTACTACAGTGGGTCAATGCCAGTTTTGCCCGAATGTTGGGCATCGACCCCGAGGCGTGCACGGGCAAAAATTTGCTCGATATCGATCCCGAAGGTCGTTTGAGCAAGCATGTGACGTTCCATGCGCTGAGCGGTTATGGCGGGAGCGCGCACCTGCTGGTGCTAGCGCCGAAGGCGGCCAAGGCCGTGGTGCCTCGGGCGGGCGTGCTGTCTCGGGAGGCCGCCATGCAACGGCTCGAGATCGAAATGTCGCGGAGTCGGCGCTACGAAAACCCGTTGTCTTGCTTGTTGATCACCCTACCTATGACGATCGAACCCCCTGCCGCAGCGCAGTTCGTGTGCTTCCTGCGTGAGCAGTTGCGCTGGGTGGATGTGCTCGCCAACTGGACCCCAACCCAGTTGCTGGTGTTGTTGCCAGAAACCACTGCTCGCTCAGCCACCGCGCTTATTCGTAAGCTTGTGCCAATGGCGGTGGCAGTCACCGGCGAGGGGGTCACTTTGGAATGGGGTGCGAGCACTTGGCGGCGGGGCGACGATGCGGAGCGTTTGGTCGAGCGCGCCGCCCTCAACGTGACCGGCGGCGCGCGGGCGCTCAAAGTACAGAGTCGTCAATGACCTCAAAATCGTGCGTGAGCGTCGCTACTTGGCCCAGCATGATCGACGCGGAACAATATTTTTCGGCCGATAGCTGCACCGCACGTGCTACCTGTGCGGGCTTAAGGTTGGCGCCGCTCACCACAAAATGCACATGAATCTGGGTGAATACTTTGGGGATTTCCGCCGCGCGTTCGGCGGATACCTCTACCCGGCAATCGCTCACCGGGTGGCGGCCTTTTTGCAGTATCGACACCACGTCGAATGCGCTACAGCCGGCCATGCCGATGAGCAACATTTCCATGGGGCGCATCCCGATATTACGGCCGCCGGCGTCGGGCGGGCCGTCCAAGACGACCGCGTGCCCGCTTTCGGATTCCCCGACAAACGACACCCCGTCGATCCACTTAACCGTTACTTTCATCGCTCACCACCTGCTCGCATCATGGGCGCCATCCGGCGCGAGGTGGCCACTTTACCCGCTGCACTGGGTCGGCGCGATGGAGACTGCGTTTTAGGTTCTCCTCTGGGTAGGCCATGTTGAACACCGCGGACACCGCCCGCCATGCCGAGGGCATTCCGCCGTTGCTGAGTGCCTCTATCGAGCGGTTTCTCGTGCACTGCCACCGTCGGAAGTGCGCAGCCAAAAGCGCCATCATTCGGCAGGGTGACCCCTCGCGCGATCTCTATTACGTCGTAAAGGGTTCGGTCACGGTGATGCTGGAAGATGCCGACGGCCGAGAGTTGGTACTCGCTTACCTCAACCCTGGTGATTTTTTTGGCGAAATTGGTTTGTTCAACGAAAGCCTGAGTCGCAGCGCGCTGGTACGTGCTAAAACCTCGTGCGAGATCGCCCAGATCAGTTATGAAAAACTGAAAAGCCTGCCCAGCATCTTTCCCGATTTGCTCTTTATCATCGGCGGGCAACTCGCCCAGCGTCTGCGTCGCACCAACTTGAAAGTGGGCAACTTGGCGTTTATGGATGTGGCGGGCCGAGTGGCGCGCGCGCTGCTCGATTTGAGCCGCGAGCCCGATGCCATGACCCACCCAGACGGCATGCAAATCCGCGTCACCCGCCAAGAACTGGGGCGAATTGTTGGCTGTTCCCGCGAGATGGTGGGCCGCGTGCTCAAGTCCCTCGAAGAGCAGCACCTGATCTCGGTGAGCGGTAAGACCATGGTGGTCTTTGGCGGGCGTTGAAGCGCGGCCCGTCAGCGCAATCAATTCCCTTCGCGAACCTCTGTTTTCAACTGTCGCAGTGCCTATAAAACTGACGGGGCTGTGGGCGTTCTGACACGGCGGAGGCAAGCGGTCTTGCGGCATCGGGGGTTGATTAGAAGGAACCGTTGCTGCCGTGCTCAGTTCATCAATTCAGCGGCGGTGTTGTGCCACCTCCTCGTTGCTTACTGCGCAAAGTATCGAGTGTCACGCTGGGTAACCGCCGGCAGGCCGGCGAGTTTCTCGAAAGACGTGCGGGCTTAGGTTTGCGCGGCTTGCCCTAGCTGTCTGCGATGTCTTTGGCAAACCGGCAGGGGCGACAAATTTTTCTGTTTAGATTGAGGTGCTCGGCGCACCCAGTATTCACCTCGGCAGCAAAGCACTGCGGGATCTGGCTGTGGCCCAGATGCTGGCGGCGCCGTTCAGTTCTTGACACACCGGGAGTGAGCCGCGAGAATCGCTCGGCTCAAATGCGTGGGCAAATGAGTGTT
>CAIPNE010000886.1 GCA_903866355.1 uncultured Gammaproteobacteria bacterium | reverse complement strand
TTTGGCCGTGCCAGTGACCACCTGTACCTGCCACGGTTGGATGTTCGTGCCTGACGCGCTGCGCGCGGCGGTTTCCAGCAAGCTCTCGATCGTGGCACGCGGGATTTCGGTGGGTAGAAACGCGCGCACTGATCGGCGCGAAGTGATGGCGTTGTCTACGGCCTGTCTTTGTTGATCGCTCATACAGCTCCAAGGGTGCAGTTTAATATTCGTTGGGGTCCAAAATGCCGGGGGCATTGGGGTGGAACAGCGGCGCTGCCGCGGGTGGTGCGTTCGAGTGGGGCGTCGATGGCGTGGGTGTGCTCGGTGCGGTGACGCCCGCCGCAGCGGGGTTGGGCGCGGCGGGTGCGGCGAGCGCAAAGCGGACGAGTTCAAAATTCCAACGCGCCGGATCGCGCGCATGAATTTCTCGCACCACCATGCCCAATGTGGGGGCGTACCAGCGGGTGGCGTGGCTGTGCCCACTGCGCGGCCCCACGCGCCAGCCTTCTTCGCATTCGATGCGAATGCTCACCAATTCTCCCAAGGCTAGGGTGATGGGTTCCTGCGCGGCGACTTCGCACGTGGTTTCGCCATCCCAGACCAGATTATTGAACGCCGTGAACCCCACGTAGCGCTGCGTCCAACGCCGGCCCAGCGTGAGCGGGAATTGCAGGGCGGGTGCGTAGGGCTTGAATTCCACCAGCGTGCGGCCTGCTGGGTCGCGCAAGCGCATGGGGTTAAGGTCGTGGTTGAGCGCCGATTCCAGCACATAGCCGTCGCACACGCTCGTCAATACGCCCTCGGCACTGGGGGCCAGCGTCATCCAGCGCGGGCACGCCACGCCCATTAAGTGGCCGCTGTAGTCAGCGACGCTGCCGACGGCTGGCACTGGTTGCGGGATGTCGAACGCGAGCGCGATGCCGGGGCATAACAGCAGCAAGACCAGCCACCGGGGGCCGGCTAGCGTCAGCAAAATTCGCCGGCGAGGGCGAGGTCCAAGCAGGCTCATCCGGTCTCCAGGGGGCGGCAGATCAGGAGTTTGAACTGGCGCTCGGCAAGTTCGTCACGCAGCCCAGGGTCGATGACGAGGGACGTGGTGTATTCGCCAACCTGATAAAAATACAGCGCCCGCGCCCGCAGCAGGGCTTCGGCGTCGGTAAAATCGGCCTCCCGGAATAGCCGGGCGAGATAGTCCACGCGCTGTTGGTCTACGGTGGCGACCGCGAGGGCGGCAATTTTGTTGAAGCGTGCAAATTCGCGCATCGCCACATCGTGGTGCGAGTCTTCGGTGTGCTGGGTGAAGTTGATGACCGCCTTTATTTGGCCGGTAGGATCCGCTATTTGCTGCTCGGCCAACCGGGCGATAAACGTGAGCTGCTGATCGCGCCACCAATCCACCATGGAACGCAGCAGGTCGTCGCGATCTTTAAAGTGCCAGTAAAAACTGCCTTTGGTCAGATTGAGCTTGCGGGCCAGCACTTCCACTTTAATTTGCACGATGCCGCTGAGAAACAAGACATCGAGGGCCTTGCGCAGCCAAGCGTCACGGTCGAGTGGTTTTTGGGGTGGGTGCACCATGGGGACGATTCTACGTGGGAGGGCCCGGGATGCCAGAGACAGCACTCGCTGGCCCCCGTGTGCGTCGCACTTAGGGCAGTAACCAGGGCAGCAACCCAGCGAAGCTCTCCACCAGCGCATCGGGCGCGTGCGAGCGTAAGTCAACGTTGGGAGAATAGCCGTAGCTAACACACAGGGCGGTCACGCCCGCAGCCCGTGCGGCCAGCAAATCGGCCAGAGAGTCGCCCACCATGGCGGTGCGCGCCGGGCGGGTACCGCAACGCTCGATGGCGTAGTGCAACGGTGCCGGATCCGGCTTTTTCACCGCCAGCGTGTCGCCGGAAACGGTGACCGTAAACCAGCGGGTGAGGTCGAGTGCCGCCAGCAAGGGCGTGGTGAAGCGGGCCGGTTTGTTGGTCACGCAGGCCAGCACGCAGCCCGCGGCGGTCAGTGTTTCGAGAGTCTCCAGCACGCCCGGGTAGATCACCGTGCGCTGCGTAAGTCCCGCCTGATAACGTGCCTGAAATTCACGATAAGCGGCGGTAAACAATGGCGCCTCGGCGACGCCATCCAACGTGTCGGTGAGACAGCGGTGGATGAGGCGCTCTGCGCCGTTGCCAATATAGCCGCGCACCCGCGCCGCGCCGCGCGGGGCGATGCCGCAAGCCGCCAGCGCGCCATCGGCGGCGAAAGCGATGTCGGGCGCACTGTCGACCAGCGTGCCGTCTAGATCAAACAACACCGCTCGCGGCGGCAGTTGGCTCATGAACGCCGAACGGCGGCGAGTGCCGCGCGCATCGCCGCGATGGTCTGCGCATAGTCGGGGGAGCCAAAAATGGCGGAACCGGCGACAAAAGTATCGGCGCCGGCAGCGGCGATTTGGGCGATGTTGTCGAGTTTTACGCCACCATCGACCTCGAGCCTGATGGGTAAGCCCGAGTCATCGATCAAGCGCCGCGCAGAGGCCAGTTTGGCGAGCGTTGCGGGAATAAAAGATTGCCCGCCAAAACCCGGATTCACCGACATCAGCAGCACCATGTCCACTTTATCCAGCACGTGGCGCAAGACCTCCAGCGGGGTGGCCGGGTTAAAGACCAAGCCAGATTGACAGCCCAATTCGCGGATCAGTTGCAGGCTGCGATCCACGTGGCGGCTGGCTTCGGGGTGAAAGGTGATGTAGGTCGCCCCGGCTTTGGCAAATTCACCGATCAAGTGGTCAACCGGCTCCACCATCAGGTGCACATCGATGGGCGCGGTGACGCCGTATTTGCGCAGTGCTGTGCACACCATCGGGCCGATGGTGAGATTGGGCACGTAATGATTGTCCATGACGTCGAAATGAATAAATTCCGCGCCCGCAGCGAGCACGGCGTCGACTTCAGCACCGAGGCGCGCGAAATCAGCTGACAGGATCGACGGCGCGATAATATCGGCTTGCATAGCGAGGTTTCCGTTGGTTGTGGCAGGCGGCGAACTTTAACCGAAACCCGCGGCCTCGGGCAGCGTGCTCCAGAACCCCTGCTGCAGGTCGATAGACCGCCATGCCCTTTCACTACCTAATGTTCCTGTGCTTGCTCGGTTTGGGCCTTGCGCCGCCCGCGTGGGCCGCCGATCCGCCGGCCGCCGCCGGGGCAACGCCTGCTGCCGGGGCAACGCCTGCCGCCGGGGCAACGCCTACCGCTGAGGCAACGCCTGCCGCTGAGGCATCACCTGCCGCCGGGGCATCG
>CAIPNE010000885.1 GCA_903866355.1 uncultured Gammaproteobacteria bacterium | reverse complement strand
TCGCGACTCGGTGAATTTGACCCGGACAATCTTGGAGCGATAACCGACCCGCTGTTGTTTTCAATTGCCTCCTACACCATGGGGCAAATTTACGCTTTTGCAGACTTCTTCTCTTTCACTATCGGCCACCCATCTGCAACTTCTTTCAAGAACGAATTTTATTCTTATGGGGCTTATACCTTTGCCTCGATATTTGACATGCTCGGCATTGGCAAAGAGTTTCCGCCTGGCATGTATGAAGAAAGCGGATGGTACCGGGATGTGTTCGAAACCAATATATTCACTTTCTTCCGTGGGTTAATTTACGACTTCGGGGTTGTTGGCTCATTGCTCTTTATTTTTGTATTTGGGATATTTGCACATGCCGTGACCTTGCGCGTTCTGACAAAAACACGCGCTTGGTTTGCATTGGCGACCTTTCTTGCTGTACTGGTTTTCATTTTTATGGGCTACCTCTTTAGCGTCTTTGTGGCCCGCTACGTATTCCTCACCGCCGCCGTGACTTGGTTGCTCTTCAACTTAAATGCGCGGCTATATCGAACACGTAAGCGGCGGATCAGTGTTCCGCAAAACGTAGTGCCCGAACAGGTGGCCGCAAGCTAAGTAATCCGTAGCTCTAGTGCTGTCACTTTGTGGGCTTCACGGTTTCGCCGACCCGGCGATAGACCTTCTCGGTTATCTCGTGCTCGGTGTGGCCCAGCAGCTTGCTGGCATGTTCGAGGGGTAGCTCGCTGGCGGCCTTTGGCCGGATGTCGCGGAACTGGAAGGCGCGGATTCGGGCGGCCAGTTCCTCGTCGCCCGCCTTTTTAGCCTCGGCGATGGCGTCGTCCCTGGCTTTGTCGAATCTCACGCGCAGTGTCCATTGGTTCAGCGCGGTGCCGGTCGGCGTGGCAATCAGGAACAGGCTCGCCACCTTGCGGTCGCGGCCCTTGATGCGGTCGATGACCTTGCCCAATTCGGTGCGCACGCCGTCGATGTCCAGCAGGATGCGCAGGCGCTTCTTGGTCTTGTTCTGCTGTACCTCGATGGCGCCGTCCTTGATGTCGGCGAGGCGCATCTTGAGCACGTCGGCCGGGCGCTGGCCGGTGAGATAGTTCAAGTCCATGGCGTCCTGCAACTCGACACAAGCCGCCGAATACACCGCCGACCAGACGGCGTCATCGGCATAGAAGTCGCGGGGCTTTTCCTTGTTCTTGCGCACACCCTTGACCGGGTTCTCCTTGGCCGTGTAGCCCCATTCGCGGGCCATGTTCCACACGTGGGAGAGCAGCGCTATTTCACGGTTTGCCCGAACCGGGGCTTTGGCGCCGCGCTTGTCGCGGTACTGCGCAACATATTGCGGGGTGATGGTGTCGATGCCCACGGCATCGAATACCTTGCGCAGCATGGCGAGGCACCCGAGGTTGTCCTTCTGCGTCTTGGGCGCCTTGGTCGGGATGATGTCGCGCTCGTAGCGGTCGAACACGAACCGCATCAAGCCGGTTTCCGCTGGGGCCTCGCGGCACTCCAACTCGGCCCACTTGCGCTTGGCATCGTTCAAATCCTGCCCGAGCGGAATCTCGACCCGGCGCCCTTCGGCGTCGCGGCCGTTGTAGTAGAACGATTCCCAAACCTTGCCGCTCTTGAGCGTGCGCACGCGGCGCAGCATCCTGGGCGGCAGATCGCGGTGGTTTGATTTCGGGCGCATAGCAGGGATAGGTTAATCCAAAGCGGCAAAGTTTGGTCGGCCAGCGGGCTGCATGCCGGTGCTGGTGGCGGTCGGCTGGACGCCAGCCAGGCGCATGCGTGCGGCCCAGCGGCCCACGATGGGACGGCCCGAGGCATTCACCACGTAAGGCCAGCCGTTCTTGTCCAGCCACTCGCGCTGGCTGGCGATGTGCTTGTAGCCTGTCACTTCGGCCAGTTCGTCGGCGGTCAGAAATTCGGCTTCACTCATGGCGGTGCATCCTGTTGAACAGGCACCGGACGACATAGCTACGGGCCAGCGAAATGATCGTGAAGTAACCGCCGATCAGCAGGTTGTCCGTGAAGGGCGTGTGGATGCCGAACAGCGGGAAAATTGCAAGCTGGGAGAGCAAGGCCACCACGTAGCCGATGGCGACGTTGGCCCAGCCTTCCAGCATGGACTGGATGCGGCTTTGCATTACGCGGCTTCCTTCTGTTTGGCCTCGGCCTTGAGTGCGGCGTAGGCGATGCAGTCGTCGGCGCTGTCCTGGTGGAAGCCGGCGCGTGTGAACAGGCGCACATCCTTGAGAATCTGCTGGAAGTGCCAGCCTTGAGCCTCGGTCAGCTTGGTGCCGTGGTGCAGGTTGAAGATCGCCACGCACTTGCCCATGCTGCGCTCACCCTCGGGCTTGTCGTACTGCTTGCCGCGCTCGGCCATGATGTCGGCGGCGCGGTGCAGAAATTCGGGCGCGGTCGGCTGGCGCTTGGCGCACGTGCAGTTCCGGCCCTGGTTGCAGTCTTGGGTGCAGGTCATTTGATCCCCTTTCGTTTCATTGCTTCAAGTAGTAGGTCTTGCACTTCGCGCTTCGACTCGCGACGGGCCATGACTAGCTCGTCCATCGTGTCGGCGGCGACGATGTGGTGGATGAACACCGGGCGGTCGTACCCGGCCTGCGCTTGGCGCGTGGGGCCGATGCGCTCGATGATTTGCTGGAACTGCTCCAAGTCCCACCAGTGGCCGAAGAAGGCCAGGATGTTGCCGCCGTCCTGCAAGTTCAAGCCGTGGCCGGCGCTGGCCGGATGGGCGAACAAGACCTGGATCTTCCCGGCGTTCCAATCGCGGATGGTTTGCGGGTCTTTGTCCAGGGCGCGACCCTTGGGGAAGGCACGCTGCAGGCGGGCGAGGTCACTCTTGAAGTGGTAGGCCACCAGCACCGGCATGCCGGCTGCTTCCTCGATCACGTCCTCAAGCGCTTGCAGCTTGGCGTCGTGGATGTCGGCAAAGGCGCTGCACGTGTCGTCGGTGTAGATCGCGCCGTTGGCGAGTTGCAGGCACTTGATCGTCTTGCTAGCCGCGTTGAAGGCTTCCACCTCGGTGCCGCATTCCAGCGCGAGGAACATCTCGCGCTCCATGTCCTTGTAAAGGCGCCGGGCCTTGGCCGGCAACTCCACGCGGATGACGTTCACAATGGGCGCGGAAATGTCGAAGTAGTCGCGGGCATCGAGCGAGAGGCAAAGGTCGCGCATCCTGTCCTCGATCTGCTCCTGGGCGAACGGCAGCGGGTCGAGGCGCGTAGCGTGGCGGTCACTGCCCACCTGGATGGACTGGAACCACCGCGACTTGAAAGCCTCGAAGCTGCGCCCCAAGCGCACGCCCTTATCGAGGAACCACGCCTGCCCCCACAAGTCCTGCAACCCGTTGGGGCTGGGCGTGCCGGTCAGTTCGATGAAGCGGTCGACCTTGCAGTGGGCGACGCGGCCCAGCGCGTGCGCGCGCTTTCCACCTTGTTGCAGGCGGAAGGACTTGAGCTTGGTCGATTCATCGGCCACCACTTTGCGGAACGGCCACTTGTCGCCGTAGTGCTCGACCAGCCACGGCAGGTTGTCGTAGTTGGTCGTGTAGATCGTGGCCGGCCGCTTGAGCGCGGCGCGCCGTTCCTCGGGCGTGCCGACGACGGCCGACACTTCCACGTTGGTGAGGTGCGCCCACTTCGTCGCCTCGTCGGGCCAGGTGCTCGCAGCCACGCGCAGCGGGGCCAGCACCAAGGCCGGGCCGGGCTCGGTTATTTCCAGGATGTCGAGCGCGGTCAGCGCGGACACGGTCTTGCCCATGCCCATGC
>CAIPNE010000884.1 GCA_903866355.1 uncultured Gammaproteobacteria bacterium | reverse complement strand
TGCTGGCGTAGGCCCGGCTCCTGGAGTTCCCCCGTAGCTTAGCGGCCCCCAAACTTTAGACCCGCCACCTCCGCCTCCGGGCGGCTGGGGTCGTGTGCTGCTTGGGCAGTGTCTGAATGTAATTGCTTTCCCCCATCGGTAGGTGACTTTCCCTAGACGTTGGTACCCGAGTACCCTAAGTACCGTACGTAGCCTTTGGACGGAGTCCGTTCGGCTGCTACAGGGATGTCTTCCAAGCGATGATCGAAGACTGCCAAGATGACGGCGATCATGACGCCGTGCGCCAAACGCCACACTGTCCCTGCGCTTCGGCCGAACTCGACGTCCAAACAACCCCAACGGCCGCGTTGGTGCGAAAGCGCAACAAACGTTTCCTGTCAGTGAGCGCCGACGCCCGCGTTTGGTGTTTTGTTTGCAGCCCGTGTCCGCGTTCGTCTCCAGGGGCGAAGCCGAAGCCGCACCGCCGGCGGGGCAGGTGAGCGGATTGTTGCCGTTGAAAGTTGCCATGGGCTGGATTGGGACGCATTGTGCGCCGCCACGGCTGCAGACACAGCAAGCCATCAGAGCCCTCACAGCCGGCACCGTAGAACGCGCATGCACGCTGCACATGCGCACACGCATGCACGCCTACACGCGCACGAACAAGCGCACGCAGCAAGCATTGGCGCCGTGCGGATCGTGCTTGATTCAGCAGCTTGAAGCGCTCACGGGTGCAGCGCGGATGGTCGCGGGCCAACTCCCGAGGCCAATGCGTTGGAAGCGACGATGGTCGCGATCGATGTGGAGCAGCGACAGGGGCTCCGGCTCTGGCCAGTGGACGCCGGCCGCGGAGGGGAACTTGAATCCCGGAGCTTTCACCGGCTGCCAGCTATCGGGGCGCTGCGTGCTCGGCGCAGACGCGCTGGCAGACGCCCCGCTACCCCGGCCGTGTGCGGCTGCTGCAAATCCCCGTTCCTCTGGCGGCGGAGGCCCTAATGCGCCCTCAGCCCACCGGCGCTTTATTAGAGCTGGCCTTGCGACGTGGAGTCGACATTTTAGGTAGCAGGAACTTGAATGCGCACAGGGGCCCCTTGCCCTGGCCAAGACCAGCGTGCCTATCGCTCAGTATCCACAGGCAACTGACCGTGCGGTTGCGTCTGTTCTGTGCCTTTCGGTCCGTTGCCGCCGTGCTCAGTGAGGCCGGCTGCACCACTCCGGCAGCCGCCTGGGTCACCCAGAGTAGCCCATGAGATGTCTCTTGGTAGCTCGGCCGGCTAGTAGCGCGGCCGCGTGGAGCGGTCGTCGCCATACGAAGGCGGCGAGAGCCCTCGCTTCATCCCACCCGCCCCGCCGAAGTTGCCCATCCCGAAGCCACCGCCCATGCCACCCGCGCCGGCGCCGTAGCCACCGCCGCCGAAACCGCCGCCGGAGGCGTAGCGTGAGTGGCCCTTCAAGTTCCCGCCGCCCGACGGCGCAGAGTTTGCGATCTGCTCAAGCTCCTGCACAAACAAAACAGCGCACCT
>CAIPNE010000883.1 GCA_903866355.1 uncultured Gammaproteobacteria bacterium | reverse complement strand
GGTACTAGAACATCTGGATCCCGCGATGGAAGAAGCTGCCGCCACGCTAGGCGCCACCCGCTGGCAAGTATTTATCCGCGTGCTCTTGCCAGCGCTGCTGCCGGCATTGCTCACCGGCTTTGCGCTGGCTTTTGCACGGGCTGTTGGCGAATACGGCTCGGTGATTTTTATTGCGGGCAACCTGCCGATGGTCTCAGAGATAGTGCCGCTGCTCATCGTCACCAAACTGGAGCAATACGACTATGTGGGCGCGACCGCGATCGCCGTCGCGATGCTCGTCATTTCGTTCACGCTGCTGCTCGTCATCAACCTGTTGCAGGCTTGGACACGCCGCGCGGAGGATCGCGTATGAACCTGCAAGACGGGCCCGCCACCCGTGAATCGCCCCTAGCGCGCTGGTTGCTGGTGGGCCTCGCCATCGCCTTCATGGGCGTGCTGCTGATCCTGCCGCTGGCACTGGTGCTCACCGAGGCGCTGTCGAAAGGCGTGGGCGTCTGGTGGGCCGCACTGATCGAGCCCGATGCGCGCGCGGCACTCCGGCTTACCCTCACGGCGGCCGCGATTGCCGTCCCGGCCAATCTCGTCTTCGGTGTCTCTGCCGCGTGGTGCATCGCGAAGTTCGAATTCCGCGGCAAACAACTGCTACTCACCCTGATCGACCTACCATTCGCCATTTCGCCGGTGATCTCTGGCCTCATCTACGTCCTGCTGTTTGGCCTACAAGGCTGGTTTGGCGAGTGGCTGAGAATGCATGATCTGAGGATCATCTTTGCGGTGCCGGGCATCGTGCTGGCGACTATCTTTGTCACGTTCCCCTTCGTCGCCCGCGAACTAATCGCCGTCATGCAGGCACAAGGCACGGACGAAGAAGAAGCCGCCGCCACCCTCGGCGCGAATGGCTGGCAGACCTTCTTCCGTGTCACGCTGCCCAACATCAAGTGGGCCCTGCTGTATGGCGTGGTGTTGTGCAACGCGCGGGCGATGGGGGAATTCGGCGCGGTATCGGTGGTGAGCGGGCACATCCGCGGGCTCACCAACACGCTGCCACTGCACGTGGAGATTCTCTACAACGAATACAACGCCGTGGCTGCATTCGCAGTGGCCTCGCTGTTGATGGGCCTGGCGCTGGTCACGCTCTTACTTAAATTTTTTATCGAGGCGCGCGCGACGCACGAGGTTAACTCTCCATGAGCATTGTTATCGAACAGGTCTCCAAATCCTTCGGCACATTCGACGCGCTACGGGAGGTGTCGCTTGAGATCCCGACTGGCGGGCTCGTTGCCCTGCTGGGTCCCTCCGGCGGTGGCAAGACGACACTGCTGCGCATCGTCGCCGGCCTAGTGTTACAAGATCGAGGTCGAGTGCTGTTCCATGGACGCGACCTGTCGCACGTGCCCGCGCGTGAACGACGCGCCGGGTTCGTCTTCCAGCAGTACGTGCTGTTTCGGCACATGACGGTGTTCGACAACATCGCCTTCGGCCTCACCGTGAAACCCCGGCGCGAGCGCCCGTCGAAGGCCGCCATTGCAGCGACGGTAGAACGTCTGCTCGCGCTGGTGCAGCTCGAGGGTCTGGAAGCACGCTATCCGGCACAACTCTCCGGCGGTCAGCGCCAGCGCGTGGCACTGGCCCGGGCACTGGCCATCGATCCCGAAGTGTTATTACTGGACGAGCCGTTTGGTGCGCTGGATGCCAAAGTGCGCCGCAGCCTGCGCACCTGGCTGCGCGAGCTCCACGACAAACTGCATATCACCAGCTTGTTCGTCACCCACGATCAGGAAGAAGCGCTGGCCGTGGCCGACACCGTGGTGGTGGTGAACTGGGGCCGCATTGAACAGATAGGCACCCCCGACGCCATTCGCAACTCCCCGGCCAACAGCTTCGTGCGCGAGTTTTTGAGTGCGGCGTAGGGTGGCACGGCACGAATGCGATGGTTCGACGACAGGGACATTAGCGAGCGCCCGCCGAGAGCTTGGCGCGCCAGCGTTGGCCGGCGCGCCAAGCAGATTAGACGTCGAGGTTAAAAGCGTAG
>CAIPNE010000882.1 GCA_903866355.1 uncultured Gammaproteobacteria bacterium | reverse complement strand
TACCGCGCCCAAGTGCAGCTAGACGCCGAGCGCGCCAAAAACCATCCCAACCTCAAACTCGCCAACGTGGCGCTGAAGCCCGGCATGACCGCCACCGTCGACATTCGCACCGGCCGCCGATCGGTGTTGGAATATCTGGCCAAGCCCGTTTACAAAGTGTTCGATGGCGCGCTGCATGAGCGCTGAAACCAAAGGGGAAACCAAAGAAAACCTAAGGGGTCAGACTCGATTGATTAACCCTTTAGCCGTCAGCGACGGCGCGTTACTTCTAGGCAGGTGGCGCACTGATGGCTAACGGATTGGTTTGCCGCAGGCCCGAGCGAAGGGCGGTTAACTTGCCTAATGCGCGCCAGTGCGGGACTCCGGCAGCGTCAATTAGGGTGGTAATTCTTTAGATGATTTGTGCCGGTTATCAATGGAGTCTGACCCCATCGGTCTGTCACTAAAAACCAAAGGGGTCAGACTCGATTGGTTTTCTCATCAGCCACAGCGACGGCGCGTCACTTCTCGGCGGGTCGCCCACTGCTAGTGAAGTGATTGGTTTGGCACAGGCCGTGGAGAAAGATCGTTAACTGGCCTAGCGTGCGATAGCACGGCGCTCCGGCAAGCATGACTTAGGGGCTAATTTTTGGGGTGATCTGTGCGGGTTGTAAATAGAGGCTAACCCCATAGAAATTAATTCGAGTCAGATCCCATAGGTTTCTCGGCCACGGTGGCGAGATCGACGACCACGGTGCTGCGCAGCGCTGTATCCGATATGGTTTGGGCGATGCCGAGGGTGCTGCGCAGTGGGAGAACAAGTGTCGCTAACGCGACGAGTGCGAGATACAGCCCACCCGCGATTAGCCACGACTCGAGCGGCACTGGTCCCCAGTGGTTGGACGGTGTGGCGTTGAGCCAGCCATTCGGCCAACTCGCCGAGCCGGTGACGCCGAAGCACACCGCGACCAACAGCGACACCACCGCCGGCCAGTTGCAGAGCCCAGCCTCACGCCACGTGGGTACCTGCGTGAGCGGGCGCGAGATGCCCAACAGTCGCGGCAGCGCGAAGTGGTCAACCACCATAATCACCGTGGCCGAGGGCACCGAGATCGCAAGGAACGTGGCCACCTTGAACCAGCCGTCCAAGAAGTGGAAATTGACCAAATCTGCCGCGCCCACACCGCCAATGGCGACGATCAGCACGGTGTAGGGGCGTCGCCAGCGCCGCCAGCCGCCGAGGAGATTTTGGCCTGCGTTGATCGACTCGTAGTAGTTGCCATCGTTGATCGCCACTTGGCTGATGGTGGCGATGATCAACGCCAACCAGAAGGCGCCAAACAGCGAGTAGTGCACGGTGAAGTTAAAGATCGCCGCTGGGTCGTCGGATTTGGCGAGCGCCGCCATCATCCAACCGGCCATGGTGAAGAGCGTGAACCAGACGCCAGCGAACAGAAAAGTTGGCAGGGGCCACCAGAATCTCGGTTTGCCGTAGCGCCAGAAATCCGGCTCGTTGCCCCACATAGCGAAGCCCATCACGGCGCCCACCGCAACCCACAGCGGCAGGCCATCGCCGGGCGGCGTTTCGCCCAACGCGCCGCCGTCGAACACGCCGGCCTTGATCACCAAATACAGCACCCAGACGATTAGCACCGGCGTAACAAGATAACGTGCGAAGACGCTGATGCCGGTAAAACCCAGCAGATTGTTGAAGATCATCAGCCCCGCAACGGCGAGCGTCAGCGGGAAAATATGACCCCAGCCAAAGAACCCGTCCCACAGCGTGACGAGCAGGTTGGCTTGGAAGGCGACCCAGCCGAGCGGCGCCAGTAGGACGAACAGCGACACGACGACCGAACCTGCGCTGCCGAAAACCGAGCGCGTTAACAGGCCGTGGGTCTGGCCGGTGCGCGAACCGAGGTAGGCGCCGAACATCGCGTAGCAGACGTACAAGCCATAGCCCAGCAGGGTAATGCCAACGGTGGCGGCCAGGCTGTGGCCACCCGCGCGAATTTCAAAACCCAGGAACATGTAGGAGAAGCCGGCGACAAAGGTCGTCCACAGCCCCATGAAATGCCACCCCGGCCGGCGGCGATCGAGCGGCACGATGCCGATTTGGGTGGTGGAGTAATCGTGCTCGATTGCTGCATCGAGATCCTGCCGCGCCAAGGCGGTGCCGCTACCGCCATTGCCCCGTTTGGCGTTTTGCTTGCTCATGGTGTCCTTCTGCCGCGTGGCGCTATGGGATAGACAGGGGCGGGTTTGCGCACCGGTGAAACAGTGCCCGCCACCAAAGGGCCGGGCCGCGAGCCTCAGCGCGTTTTATTTTAGTCGCCGGTCTGCGACAAGGCGCGCGGCGCACGGTTGGCGCGCGCCGATGCCGTCGTGCGCCCCGCACGCCAGCCCGCCCGGCCCCCGGTTTAGCCTTCGCCCTGCGGGGTCATGCGGATGAGCCACGCGCGCCGGGCCCACAGCGCCGCCAGCGCGACTTGCGGCAACAGCACCGCGCAGGCAACCAGCGGCGTCAAAGTGGCCTGCGGGCGGAGCAGACTGGTGAGGCCCTGCGCGCCGGCGAGGGCCGCCACGCTGGGGAGCAGCCAGTAGGCGAGACCCAAATACATCAGCTGGCTGGCTTCATGGCCACCCCGTGGCGCGCGTGCGGCGATGGCAAAAAACACCAGCAAGTCGCGGCAGGCAAACAGCAGCAAAGGCCAGCTGCTGGCGGCAAGACTGGCCCATGTCTCGGGGAGGGCGGCGCGCTCGGTGCCCAGCGCACTCAATCCAAGCGCCAGTACCAGCGCATAGCCCAACGCCACACCCCACAGCGGCGATTCTTGTGCCACCGCGCGCCACTGGCCGCGGCGCGCATAAGCCAGCAAGCGACGCGGCAGTAGGGGATCTGGTGCATAGGCGAAGGCGGCTAAATAGCTTGCCGCCAGCGCCAACCCCAGCGCCACCGTGGCCGCGGTGGTGAGCATCAGCGCCTGCGTGGCGCTAGCATCCACCAGCGTGCCGGTTACTAAGCAGGCGAGAAACCCCACGCAACCCGCCAACGCCCACGGCAGCGTGCGCACCAGTAAAGCCTCACACATCAGTCGATAGCAGCCAAACACCAACCAGGCGGCCAACAGTGCTAACACCATCCCGGTAAAAACTGTGGCGGGATAATCGTGGCCGAACCAGCGAATGGTGGTTTCAGGACGATTGAGAATGACCCGGGCCAGCCACACTAGCCCCGCCGCGCCCGCCAGTCGCAGACTCAACGGCACGTTGGCCGCAGGCCCACGTTGGGCGAGCAGCAGCGCGCCGATCAAGGCAAAGGCGTGTAGGCCCAGCGCGCTACTGCACAGCGCTAGGATCACCCACGCCGTGTTAGGCCGCAGCTCGATGCTGAACACATACACCGCAAGGCAAAGTCCACCACACAGCCACGCGGCCGCTGGCCCGCCGGCAAGCTTGCCCCAGGCCATCGCCCACGGACCCAGTGCTGAGAGGCGCTGCTGGTCCCAAGTGTGGCCGCGCAGTTCGCTGATCAGCGAGGCACTGGTTAACTGGGCACCCCAGGCGCCGGTGAACACCACAAAACACGCCAGTGCGGCGTTCTCGGTGATAGTGCCAAAGCCGCGTCCGTTGACCAGCCACGCCAGCGCCAACAAGGCGCTGAGTCCGGCCCCGGCGCTGACTAATCTGGGGGGCGCGCAGCCTAGCCACACATTGCGCTGAAATTCAGGGTTCATGGGACGCACCGCGGGTTTGTAGGGTGTCGAGATATAGCTGCTGGAGGTCGGCCCGTGCGTGAGCGAGGCTGGTGACTGGTAAGCCCTGCGTTATCAACGCGCGCAGCAACGCGGCCTGGGCGGGGGCGTCGCCAGTAAATTCGAACAGTAGCTGGTGGTCGCGCTGTGTTACCTGCGCCACTCCCGGTTGGGCGGCGAGCAGGAGTACGGCGGTGGGCGCGCTTGCGGCCAGTTCTACGACCAGCGTGCGGGCGTCGCGCGCAGCCGGGGCGAGGGCGCGAAATTCGCGCAGCCGGCCCGCTTCGAGAATTAGCATGTGGGTCGCGTATTGTTCCAGCTCGGCCAGAATGTGCGAGGACACCAGCAGCGTCATGCCGCTGGCCTGCAAGGTGCGCAAGAGCGCGGCCAGTGAATGACGGGCTTCGGGATCAAGCCCCGCCGCGGGTTCGTCCAGCACCAGTACCCGTGGCCCGTGGATGATCGCTTGGGCAATGGCCAGCCGCTGGCGCAAGCCCCGCGATAACGTGCCTGCTGCCTGTGTCAGGCGGGAGGATAGTCCCAGTGCGGCGGCAGTTTCGTTGATGCGGGCGTGCAGCCCCTGGCGAATGCCGTTGGCCGCGGCCGCGTATTCCAAACATTGCGCCACGCTCAGCGCCTCGTACACGCCGAAAAAATCGGCCAGATAACCAATGCGCTCGTGCGCCCGGCGTGGTTCTTCGATGACGTCGATACCATCCACTTCAATGCTGCCGGCGAGCGGGCGTTCCAACCCGCACAGGGCGCGCATGAGTGTGGTTTTGCCCGCCCCGTTGGGGCCCACCAAGGCGGTGATGGTCTGCGTTTCCAAGATAAAAGAGACATCCGCCAACGCGCGGATGCCGGGATAGTCGTGGCTAAGGTGGGCAATGTTAATCATGGCGCGAGTTTGCGCGTCACCACGATGGCTAGCCAGCGGGTACACTCGATCCCGCTATGGCAGTTGCAGCAAATCCCCCCATCCCACCGGCGCGCAGCGGTTTGGCGCGTGCTTTGAGCAAGCGCGGTTATTGCTCGCGCAACATCGCGGCGGCGCTGGTGCGCGCTGGGCGCGTTCACCTTAATGGCCGCCTGAGCCATGATCCGGAAGCCCCTACCACCCCCGCCAGCCGCATTGCGGTGGATGGGATTGAGGTCGCCACGACGCAGCGGATTTATGTGGCGCTCAATAAACCGCGCGGATTGGTCACCACTACCACCGATGAACAGGGCCGCGCTACCGTCTATGACTGCCTGCGTGAGGCTAATTTGCCGTGGC
>CAIPNE010000881.1 GCA_903866355.1 uncultured Gammaproteobacteria bacterium | reverse complement strand
GCTGGGCGTTCTCTGCCTAAACTCTGGGCTGCATCCTCGCCGCTCGGAGTTCGTCCATTGTCTACCGTATCGCTACTCGACACGCCCAGCCTGCCCTTGTCGAATGACCAACTCACCCACTTAGAGGCTGCCACGTCCGGGCTGTCGCCCACGGCGCTGCTGTGGGCGAGTGGTTATCTAGCCGGCCTGGCTCGGCGGGCCCAACCCATTGCGCTCGACACCCGTGTGTCACCGACCGCCTCACCGCAAAGCGTCCTCACCGTGCTCTATGGTTCACAGACCGGCAACGGCCGGCGTCTAGCCGAGCAACTGATCGCCACAAGTCGCGCCGCTGGGGTGGCCGCCCGTCTCGTCAGTTTGGCGGATTTCAACGTGCGCACGCTCAAACAGGAACGCGCCGTTATTTTCGTCGTCAGCACGCACGGCGATGGCGATCCGCCCGACGATGCATTGGGTCTGTACCGGTATCTGGTCAACCCGCAGGCGGCACGCCTCGACCACCTCGCCTATACGGTGCTGGCGCTGGGCGATTCCAGCTATCCGCAGTTCTGCCAAACCGGGCGCGACTTCGACACGCGTCTCGCCGCGCTGGGTGCGCAAGCTTGTGTGCCCAGCTTGGAATGCGATGTCGATTTGGCCGCCGCCACCCCCGCGTGGATGGCGGCCACCATCGGCGTGTTCGCACCTTTGTTGCCGGCCCCGCCAGCGCGCATTTCGCTGGTGGAAAACACGTCGCCAACAACCACCATCGCCAGCCAAGCGGCAACCGAGGTGCGCTTGGACGCCACCCTGCTGCTTAATCAATGCCTGAGCGGACGGCGTTCGAGCAAAGAAGTGCGGCATCTAGAATTTTCTGTCGATACCGGGCGTTTCAGCTATGAGCCCGGCGACAGCGTGTCATTGTGGGCACCTAATCCTGTCAGCGTGGTGGCCGAAATTCTCAGCCTGAACGACTGGGCGCCCAACACACCGGTCACCTTTGGGGGGCGCACCCACCGCATTGAGGACGCGCTGAGCCGGGAACTAGAGATCACGCAATTAAGCCGTCCCGTGTTGGTCGCGCTGGCGGCGTTGGGCGGCGAGTCATCACTGACCCAACTGCTGGACAGTCACGATAACGCAGCCCTTGGGCGTTATCTGCGGGAGCGCCAAGTGGTAGATGTGCTACGCGAAGGCGCTTTCACGCTAGGCGCACAGCAATTTGTCGAGCTCTGCCGACCACTCGCCGCGCGCGCCTACTCCATTGCCTCCAGCCGCATGGCCACGCCAGATGAAGTACATCTGTGCGTTGCGCGAGTGGTGGGTGAGCGCGATGCTCGCCCCCGTCCGGGCTGCGCATCGAATTATCTAGCGGAGCTCGCGCCGGGCGCACAACTGAGTCTGCGCTTGGACCGCAACCCAGCGTTTCGTCTGCCGCGCAACGGCGACGCGCCGATCATCATGATTGGTCCAGGAACCGGGGTTGCGCCATTCCGAGCCTTTGTCGAGGAACGCGCCGCCCAAGGGGCAAAGGGGCGCAACTGGCTATTTTTCGGCGAG
>CAIPNE010000880.1 GCA_903866355.1 uncultured Gammaproteobacteria bacterium | reverse complement strand
CTAATCGCCGGACCCTCGGTGTTTATCTGCGACGAATGCGTAGAGCTCTGCAACGACATTATTCGCGAAGAAATCCAGGATAAATCCACCGGCGCCGGCGGCAGCAAGCTGCCGGTACCACACGAAATTCGGAATATTCTCGACGAATACGTCATTGGTCAGGCGCAGGCGAAAAAAATCCTCGCGGTGGCGGTTTATAACCACTACAAGCGTCTGGAATCCCGCGTCAAACAAGGCGAAGTGGAACTGGCCAAGAGCAACGTGTTGCTCATCGGGCCAACCGGCAGCGGCAAAACTTTGCTGGCCGAAACCCTTGCCCGGTTACTCAATGTGCCGTTCACCATTGCGGATGCCACCACGCTAACCGAGGCGGGCTACGTGGGTGAAGACGTCGAGAACATCATCCAAAAGCTGCTGCAAAAATGCGATTACGACGTCGAGAAGGCCCAAACGGGTATTGTCTACATCGATGAAATCGACAAAATTTCGCGCAAGAGCGATAACCCGTCGATCACCCGCGATGTGTCCGGCGAAGGTGTGCAGCAGGCACTGCTAAAACTTATCGAGGGCACGATTGCCTCGGTGCCGCCGCAGGGTGGCCGCAAGCATCCGCAGCAGGAATTCCTCCAGGTCGATACCGCCAATATTCTGTTTATCTGCGGCGGCGCGTTTTCCGGTCTGGAAAAAATCATCCGTGATCGCTCCGAAAAAGGCGGCATTGGGTTTTCTGCAGAAGTGAAAAGCAAAGACGATCGCAAAACGACCGCCGAAATGCTTCACCAAGTGGAACCCGAAGACCTCATCCGCTATGGCCTTATTCCCGAATTTGTCGGGCGCCTGCCGGTATTCGCCGTACTGGATGAACTCCACGAAGACCAACTTGTCCAAATTCTCACGGAACCACGCAACGCGTTGACCAAGCAGTACGGCAAGCTGTTCGAAATGGAAGGCTGCGTGCTGGAGTTCCGCGAAGACGCGCTACGGGCCGTGGCCCGTAAAGCGGTCGATCGCAAAACTGGCGCGCGCGGCCTGCGGTCTATTCTGGAAGGTAATTTACTCGACACCATGTACGACCTGCCGTCGCTTAAAAATGTCACCAAAGTAGTGGTGGATGAGTCAGCCATTAACGGCGAGTCCAAACCGCTGGTGATTTATGGAGGCGGGGAAATTGCCAAGGCAGCGTCAGAATAATCGGCCGCCGAGTAGGTTATGCCCCATCGTTTGTCGTCTTAACTCGCCGTGTACGGCGGGTTAAGGCACCTGCCGCCAAAGAGCGCCTGCCTCCCGAACATCTGAACCAAGGCCGGCGCGCGCGCGGGCTTTCAGCTAGGAGTCCCTCACATGAGCACTGATGCCACCGTCCTTCCCGTGCTGCCACTACGCGATGTCGTGGTGTATCCGCATATGGTGATTCCGCTGTTCGTTGGTCGCGACAAATCCGTCAAGGCGCTAGAGCGTGCGATGGACGAGACCAAGCAAATTTTGCTGGTTGCGCAAAAAAGCGCCGGGGACGACAACCCCAAGCCCGAGGACATCCACGAAATTGGCACTGTCTCCAATATTCTGCAGTTGCTCAGGCTGCCCGACGGCACGATCAAAGTGCTCGTTGAAGGCGTGCAGCGGGCGCGTGTTCTACGCTTTGACGATGTGGGGCATATGTACTCGGCCGCCATCGAGTTGCTGGAACCCCAACCGGTTGAGGAGCGCGAGGCCGAAGTCCTGACGCGCTCGGTACTCAGCCAGTTTGATAGCTACGTTAAGCTCAACAAAAAAGTACCGCCCGAGATTATCTCCTCGCTGACCAGTATTGATGACCCTTCGCGGCTGGCCGATACCATCGCCGCGCACATGTCGATAAAAATTGAAGACAAACAGAAGATTCTGGAACTCACCGATTTACGCGCGCGACTCGACCACCTCATTGCGCTGCTGGAGAACGAAATCGATCTCCTGCAGGTTGAGAAGCGTCTGCGGGGTCGGGTGAAGAAGCAGATGGAGAAGAGCCAGCGCGAGTACTACTTGAATGAGCAGATGAAAGCCATTCAAAACGAGCTGGGTGAGAGCGAAGACG